>JAHFER010000009.1:0-22928 GCA_023248365.1 Nitrospirota bacterium | reverse complement strand
GGACAAGCGCCAGGGGGGAAAAGAACAAGACTTGCAGAAGTACTTCCTTTAGACACCCCTTTTGTACTTCAGATTTTTCCGGTTTATGCATGTAATTTTAAATGTGGTTATTGTATTTTTTCAGTTGATAAAGGAGACAGACATTTTATTTCTGAAAAAATAGTTATGGATTTTGATTTATATAAAAAATGCATAGACGATATTGCCAGGTTCCCAAATAAGGTGAAGATATTACGTTTTGTAGGAATAGGAGAGCCGCTGCTGCACAAGAATATTGCAGAGATGGTTGAATATGCGGTTTCAAAAGACGTTGCATATATAGTTGAAATACTGACAAATGCATCACGTTTGACACCCAAAATGTCAGATTCGCTTATATCTGCCGGACTTTCCAGATTAGTCGTCTCTCTCCAGGGAACATCAAAAGATAAATACCAGAAAGTTTGCGGGACAAATGTAGATTTTGATAACCTTGTTGAGAATTTGCGATATTTTTATAATAATAAAGGCAGGGCGCAAATGTATATTAAAGTTGTAGATTGTGCGCTGGATAGCAAGGATGATGAACAATATTTTTATGATCTTTTTGGAGATATTTGCGATACAATTGCAATCGAACATGCTGTTCCTATTCATTCAGGCGTAGACTTTCAAAATGTATTAAAGGAGAATGACAAAGCGGTCACTCAGTTTGGTCTGCCGGTTTCAGATGTTCATATTTGTCCGCAACCCTTTTTTACGCTGCAAATTAACCCGGACGGGAAAATTGTTCCATGCTTTTCTTTTGAATACCCTGGCATAATGGGCGATTGTCATAACCAACCGGTGGACAAAATATGGGATGGCCGGCAATTTCAACAGCTTCGGCGTAAAATGCTAGATGGTGTAAAAAATGTTTGCGATGTATGTGCTAACTGCAGCATAATAACGTACAGATTGTTTCCGGAAGATGTCTTGAATAATGATGCTGAGAAGCTTAAAGAGTTTTATGAGCTTTGAAAATTATTATTAATTTATTTAACAGATCAGTCATTGTCTGAAATATCTGCCTTTTATCATGGAAAAATCTAAAATTGCCATATTAGGTTCCACTTCGCATATTGCAAAGGGAATAATTAATAACTTTCTCCAAGGTGGAGAATTCAGTTTGCATCTATATACGAGATCGCCGGACAAAGTTCTGAGTTTTCTCGGCGCAATAGGGAAATTCCCGGATAAAGATTGTGTTATTCATGGAGGCTATAATGGCTTTTTAAAATCTTCTTACGATGTCGTAATCAACTGTGTCGGAGTAGGAACCCTGAACAAACTGAGTGGTGATTATACTAAATATTTTACTGTTACTGAAGAATATGACAATTTGGCTATCGGGTATTTATGCAACAAGTGTCCTGATGCCCTCTATATCAGTCTCAGCAGCGGCGCTGTTTATGGCAGGGATTTTTCAGCGCCGGTTGAGGAAAACACTATAAACAGTATCCGTGTGAACCATATAGCCAAAGAAGATTATTACGGTATTGTCAGACTCAATGCCGAGATGAAGCACAGGGCATTTAATGGCTTGAGGATTGTTGATCTCAGGCTTTTTTCCTACTTCAGCAGGTTTATTAATTTAACGGATGGGTATTTTATCACTGAAGTACTGGATTGTATCTTAAATAATAAGATACTGATAACCAATAACGTAAACATTGTTCGTGATTATGTCCATCCTATAGACCTTTTCTCGATAATCAGGAAATGCATGGATGCCGGAAAGATTAATGCAGCATTTGATGTGAACAGTTCCATGCCTGCAGAAAAGAAAGAAATTCTTGATTATTTTTCATTGAAATATGGTTTGCAATACGAGATGAACCAGTCTCTCGGCCATGTCAGTGCAACAGGCTCGAAAATCATTTACTGCTCCAATTATAATAAGGTTTTAGAAATTGGATATAAGCCGACATTCAGTTCAATAGATACAATCAAAGAGGAATCAGAGTTTATTTTAAAGACAGTATCTAATAAATACTCTGAAAAATATCTTTGAGAATGAAGTTGCAACCGTTTTAAATGTTGCTGTTGCTGCAGTCAATCCTTTGACAATAAAGCTTTGAATTTGACGTATAAGTGAGTTTTTTCTAACCATCACTATTATTATCATTTCTTATAATAACCTTAAATATCAATTAGTTAAATAGCGTCAAATATTTCCGTCAACTCATGGCATATTGATTGCAAATTATGGCTTTAGCATCATTCAGAAAGCTTCTATAGTCTGTGGATTGACATGGTATCTCCAAAACCGGCTGAAGCGGTCTGAGGAGATGGATATAAGACAGGGGGGCAAAAGGAGTGCAACTATTAGTTCCCAGGGGCTTGCCAAATTTACTTTTAAAGACGTATGGGCAGTATGGAGAGGATGCAGTTATTGATGTTTTGTTTGCACACAAGCGAGGAGGATTTTATATAGACATTGGTGCAAATGACCCTGATATTTTCAGTAATACTAAATTATTTTATAACAGAGGATGGTGCGGGATCAATATCGAACCTGAACCAAAACTCCATGCCAAACTATGCAGAAAAAGAGACAGGGACATCAATATGAATATTGGTGTAGGACCCGACCCTGGCGTTATGCCGTTTTACCGCATGTCAGCGGATACACTCTCTTCCTTTAATAAAGAGGCCGCTATTCAGAGCGGGAAACTCCATGGTGCAACTTTGGTATCTGAAGAGCCGATCCAGGTTATGAGATTAGCTGACATTTTTGAGCTGCACCTCAAAGGCAGAACGATTGATTTTATGTCAGTTGATGCTGAAGGCTATGACCTTGATATTCTGAAGAGCAATGACTGGTCCCGCTACCGGCCGTCTCTTATTATAGTGGAAATTAACATTGGTGGTGACGAAATCGTTAATTTCTTACAGCAGCATGACTATCTGCTGGTATTTGGCAATGGTACAAATGGTATTTTCATAACTAAGGAATTTAGTGATTCTATCGGTGATAGCGTACGGGAAGATCTTACAATACTTGATCAGAATTATGGTCTTAGAACAGCTATTCCGCAGGCAGGCAGCGGAAGTAAGCTCACAATTAATATTGTGTACGGGCATATGGCCCAAACAGATATACACACAGTACATAAAGGCAACATTTCAATTATCTGGTCTCATCTTCCAATAGAGGGGTGTGACCATTATGCATATCACAATTCGTTCAGCTACAGAGGTAAGCGGCCCGGCTTAAATATATTGATTATGCTGGAGCCTGCGGTTGTACTGCCTGGTGAATTTGACGGGCAGGTTTGGAAGCATTTTGACCATGTACTTGCATTATTTGATGCGCTTGCTGGACAGGGCAATAAATTTCATAAGATACTTTTCCCACGTTTTGATGGTTCTTCGAAGGCTCCGGTAACTGAACCGGCTGATCAGCGCGAATTATTATATCCACTCTCAGGACGTAAGAATGCAATCTGTATGATCAGCGGCAACAAGCGCTCTCATGTCCCGGGAGAGCTATATTCAAAGCGTATTGAAGTTGCAGAGTGGTTTCACAAAAACTCTGTGATCCCCTTTGATGTATACGGCAGGCCGCCTTTTACCCTGCCAAACTACCGTGGTGCAATACCGGAGGATCAAAAATTAGCAGTATTGAAGCAGTATCGCTACAGCCTATGCTTTGAAAATACCAACCATCCTGTGTTCTCAGCCGGATATATTACGGAAAAAATACTTGACTGTTTAGAATCCCGTACAGTGCCTGTTTATTCAGGTGCCTCAAATATCGAAAAATATATTCCAAAAGAATGCTTTATTGATTTTCGCAGGTTCTCCGGTTTGGAGGAACTCGATTACTATCTGCGCAATATGCCATACAAAGAATATGAACAATATGTTGAGGCCATAGACACATGGGTCAGCAGTGGAAAGCTGAGAGATTATTCCAACCAGCCTATGTATGATTTGCTGGCAGACCTATGCGCCGCAGCTTCATCAATGTCATTGGAAACACTTTTTGCGGGGGAAAAAACATGGACTAAAGGTAAAGCTGTTCCCCCAACAGCAGGAAGCTGGAAATTCATTGATTCTCCTGTCATGTGGACATGGAAGCATTTGTCGAAAGCAGATCCGCCTGTGCTTAAAAATGAGAAAAGTCTCAATGGTGTTCCGGAATCTAAAGATACAGGGTCTATAGAAACTACTATACCAAACCATAAGTCTTTCCTGATTGGCAGGAAACCACTTATTAAGGTATTGTTTGCAGGACGTAAGTTTTCTAATGGAAGTGCGGCCAGAGGATATGATTACTGCTGGTGGAACCTGTATCATGCGCTGCAACATTTTGAGAATCTTCAGGTACAATTCTTCGATTTTGCAACTGAGGCTCAGCAAAGGGGAGTTGCAGGTATGTCAGACCGGCTCACAGACATAGTGCACAGAGAAAATCCGGATTTGCTGCTGTACACTCCTTTCGACTATAAAACAGATGTACTGTATGATTCCATGCGCTCAATAACCGATCTTACAGATACGCAAACCATCATTTGGATAGACTATGACCAGTACACTTTTGAAAATTACGGACAACTCTGGGGACGATGTGCTGACTACATCGTTATAACCTCAAATGAAGCTGTAAGCAAATATCAAAGGGCAGGGTTAGGGCATAAGGTAATTAAGAGCCAGTGGGCATTCAACCCGTTTACATACAACTCGCTGACATTCCCCCGGACAAGGGACGTGAGCTTTGTCGGCCTGGAAAATGGTAATCGTTCCGAAGTCATCGGGAATATGCGCCAAAAGGGGCTTGCTGTAGAGACATTCGGTTTTGGCTGGCCGGCGAGTATGGATATTCCCCTTCAGGACATGGTCAGGATATTCAATCAAACTAAAGTTAATCTCAATATTGGAGAGTCATTTAGTGCTGTTCAGCAAATAAAAAGAAGAAACTTTGAGGTGCCTGGGTGTCGTGGATTTCTGCTTACAACCCCTGCGGAGGGAATACAGGAATACTATGAGCCGGATAAGGAAGTTGTTATTGCATCTTCGCTTGAGGAACTGCTTGATAAATCCAGGTATTACCTTGTCCATGAGCGCGAACGGGAAATCATTGCGCAGCGCGGATACGAGCGCACTCTTGCAGAACATACATGGACTCACCGCCTTAAGGATGTCCTGCAGTGTGTTGGGTTGCCGGCTATTGCCAAACCTATTCCGCAGAACAGCCCGTCTCCTTTTTTGCAAGCAGAAGCATCCAGCTCAAAAGCAGGTTTATTGTCTACAGATACCGCACGGAAGGCGGCCGATCCCGATGATCAGGAAAACATTATGGTAAGCATCAATGTCACAGCGTTTAACCAGTTACATTATACAAAATTGTGCGTCGGGAGCATCCTGCACCATACTACGGGTACTTACCAGCTAATACTCACTGACAATGGCTCAACAGATGGAACATTTGAGTATTTTGAATCAGTAAAGTTGTTTCATCCTGATACTATAGTCATTAAGAATTATCAAAATCGTTTTCCTGAAGCTGTCGGCAATTACGCATATTCACTATCTATCGGGAAATACATTGTTTGTGTAACCAATGACACCATGGTCCACGAAGGCTGGCTTGAGAATATGATAAGACAAATTGAATCTGCGCCGGAAATCGGAATGGCAGGGCCGCGTTCAAATAATGTAAGCGGCCCCCAGGCTGTACAAGCGAACTATGATTCCCTTGAGGCGTACCAGACATTTGCAACCGACTGGAGTTATAAGCACAGGGGATTGAATTCCCCAATTGACAGGATAGTCGGTTTCTTTTTTATAATAAAAAAGGAGATATTTGAACGGATAGGTGGAATGGACCCTGATCTTCCAACTAATGGCAAAGACGGAGGATACGGGTTCAGCGATGATGACTTTACCATGCGGTTTCGCTTAGCAGGATACAAATCAATCATTGCAAATGATGTTTTTATTCACCACTTCGGCAGCGTTACCGCAATTAAATATAGGCCGGACCTGTTCGGTCCGGCTCAAAATATCAATAAAGAAAAATTTATACAAAAGCTGCTAAAGAATGACCGTATATCAATTGGGAAAAACGGAGAACTCACTTTAAGGCCATATAATCCAAATGATATTATCCCTGTAGCGGAAAATACGGTTATCCGGCCCCCCAGGATTTGTATCGTCCTGAGAAATGCAGCGGTGCCTGAATCTGCTGATTACCTTAACCATTGCGGTTTTCCCCCGGATTTTATTCAGGGAGAGACCATTTCACTTGAAGGTGATTTCATCCTCCCCTGGCTTTCCGGGGTGATTACGAAGGGAGAATATGATTATATCGTTGTTATAAATAAAAAACCGGCACCTCTTAATGAACAAATTTGTGAACTCATTTATACGGCTTTGTGTTATCCGGATGTTGCCATAATGGTTCCAATCGGCAACTACGCCCCGTCTACTCATTCACAGCAAACAGAAAATGGAAAACGAGTAGAGGTAATTCAGTATGCAGACTTGTCATTTTCTGTGCTCAATGTCAAATTGTTCAGATCTTGTACTCGTGGACTGGCTTACAGCAAAAATGAAGAGGATCTGTTCTGGTTCCTTCAGCGACGGGTTCGCGGAGAAGGTTATTATATTGCAAAAACAAACAATGTCGTGATAAATACAGACGTACCGTGCCGTAACCATCCCTACGATAGATATGTTTTGCCGGAAACTTTAATGAGTAAAAAACAGTATGCAGAAGCGATATCTATATACAACGACGATCTGCGCAAAGATCCGGCATTTGTTGAATCCACCTATCAGCTCGCATGTATTGCAAAGGAACAGCATCAGTTAGATAAAGCGATACAATATGCTGAAAATGCGCTCCGGATAGACCCTCATCACATTCAGCCTTTAATTTTACTCTCCAGGATTTTCCTGGATCAGGACGATATAAGACGCGCTGAGGAAGTGGTTCGATTAGCAAAGCTTAAACAACCCGGAAATCCGGATGTACAAAAGATCGTTGCCCGGTATGAACAACTCATATCACGATCCGATGGTAGTTCTATAATTAAATCCGGGGGAACAGAGAATAAATCAAAAGAAACTAAGGGCCTGACGTCTATCATTATCAGGGTTTCCCCGGACTTAGGGTTGGTCGAAAAATGCCTCCAAAGTATCAGGAAACATACTCATGTACCTTTTGAGATCATATTCATTGTACAAGAAACATCGCCCCTGACAGTAAAGTGGGCAAAAGAAAAAGTCCGGGAAAATAAAAACTACAGATATATTGTAAATGCCGGAGACCTGGACTTAGACCAGGAGAACAATCAGGGTATTCACGAAGCAACCGGCGAGTTTATTCTGCTTTTAAACGAAGATGTTGTTGTTACTGAAAACTGGCTTTCGGGTATGCTTGAAAGCATGAATGGGGTTGCGGATAAAGGCAGGGGAAAGTCTTATATCTTCAAGGTCAGTTTGCAGGATATGAAATAATTCCTCTTATAATTATCAGGAGACAATGATGCAGACTATAAAAAATATACTGGAACGTAGTGATGTAGAGAATGAATTATATGCATTTATAAACAATATGCCGCATGATGAGAAATTAAGTTTTAATGTAATCAGACAACATATTGAAACACGGAGTGGCAGATTCAGTGAGGTTGAAGAGATATTATTATTACTTGAAAGTATATTTAAAAGATATAAAGGAGAATCAGGATGGTAAAGATACTGTTAATACAACTCGACAGATTTGGAGATAATTTGTTTGTTGTACCTCTTATAAAGGGTATCAGGAATCGTTATCCTGACAGCCATATTACGGTTCTGGTACGCCGTGAGTTTAAAGATATAATGGAGAGTTACAAAGATGTAGATGCTGTTGAAGTTGCGGATTGGTTAGAACTTCCGGCCGGCATGAAGGGATTAGATGAAACTGAAATCATTATTAAAGGTTATCAGAGGTTGAAATATGAGATGCGGAATCTGAAGGAATCTGGTTTTAACCTGGTGTTTAATCTTAATTTCAATAAGATGACAACTCTCATTACTTCAATATTGGATGTTTATGAATCAACAGGGTTTACTGTCGGCAGTGATGGGGAAAGAGTAACAAAAGGTTTATGGGCAAATTATATGGGATGTGTTGTACAGACCAGAAACTATAACCCACTCCATATTGTAGATGTTTACAGGAATTTTGAGCAGGGTTTGCCGGTTGAGGATATGAGCGGCTTTATGATTGATAAATCATCAGAGGAGTATGCTGAGAAGTTACTTAAAGAATCAGGTATTACGGATTCAACTACTGTAATTGCATTTCAACCCGGAGCCAGCAATAGAAGACGTATATGGCCTAAAGAGAAATTTTCACAACTGGCAAGGTTTCTTTCTGAAATTGGAATAAAGATAGTTATCCTTGGGACGAACGGAGAAAAGGATATTTCTTATAAAATAAAGTCTGAGAATCCGGGCGTTATTGATCTCACCGGTAAGACCACATTTTCTCAACTGGCAGCGATATTAAAGCGCTGTAAAATACTCATCAGTAATGATACCGGGACTGCTCATCTTGCAAGTGCTGTTGGAACAAGGGTTATCGGGTTGTATATGTGCCATGCATATCCAATAGAAACCGGGCCTTATGGCAGAGGACATATTACAATTTCACCAACTGTTGATTGTTATCCCTGCAAGTGGAAGGACGAATGTCATTATAATTATAAATGCAGAAATAATATTGCCCCTGAGGATGTGCTTTCAGTTGTTAATTGGGTATTATTTCCTGATAAATCATTAAATTGTAAACCAGAAAATATTGATGTAAATATTTCTATATTTGACGAAGATGGTTTCATATCTTATATTCCGCTAATCAAACGGTCTCTGAAATTTGATGATATATTAAGGATGATATATAAAAGGATCTGGAAGGATATGTTAATTGCAAATGGTAATTTGCATCTTTCCTTTGCACAGATTCATTGGTTAAGAGAGACTTATGAGATTGAACATCAGGATTTATTTAAAGAGAAATTGGAAGATGTGCTACTTTATGTAAAGCAAATAGAGTCGTTAGCTGAGGAGGGGATAAATAAGTCTGGAGAACTTATAAGCTATATATTTGCTTCGGACAAACGAGAGCTGAATCTGATTCAGTCCGGTATAGAGGAGTTAAAAAAGATTGATTCAATTATAGCCGGGATTGTGCACGAATCAGAGGCAGTCAGTCCTCTGTCAACATTCTTCAGTATGCAGAAAGATAATATAACGGCAGATAATCCTTTTCAGGTGTTAAGGGATTCATCTGAGGTTTACAAATCTTTAAAATTAAATGCATCAAGGTTTTGTTATCTATCCAATGAGCTTATCACTGCTTTATTTCAGAATGACAGAAAATCATCGGAGGTACTATGCTCTCCCTATGTATGATAGTAAAAAATGAAGAGGATTTCATAGGCAGGGCGATATCAAGCGTAAGAGAAATCGTGGATGATATTGTTGTAGTTGATACTGGTTCAACTGATAGTACAGTTGAGATTGCAAGGAAATTCAATGCCAGGATATTTCCATTTAAATGGAGTAATAATTTCAGCGAGGCAAAAAATTTCTCGATTTCACAGGCAACAGGAGAGTGGATTCTTGTTCTGGATGCAGATGAGATAGTAGCAAAGAGGGACATTCAAACACTCCTTGAACTTACCGGAAGTGAAGATTACTTTGGATACAGCCTGATTACCCGTACTTATTGTGAAAAGGCTAATTTAGTAGGCTGGATGCCAAATCCGATGGATTATGAAGAGGGTACCGGTCATTCAGGTTTTTATCCGTCACCTCTTGTAAGGATGTTCAGGAGTGATCCCAGGATAAGGTATACAGGCAGAATACATGAATTGATCGAAGTAAGCATTAATCAGCACGGACTTCCGGTTAAACGTACGGATATTCCAATCCATCATTTCGGGATGACAAGGGGGGAGAACCATTTTCATAATAAATTAATGCATTATGCTGAATTAGAAGAAATGCGAGGAAGGGAGTTTCCGCAAAATCCTGAGTTCCTTGTAAGGGCTGCAACCCTGTATATGGAGATTGGGTTACTTGAAAAGGCTTTGCAGTTGTTGCATGAGGTGACAGACACAAAACCGGGTTGTGCAGATGCGTACCACAAGCTTGCCCTGCTTTCTGAAAAGACAGGGGAACATATAAAGACAGAAGATTTTTATTTAAAGGCATTGAACTGTGAGCCGGCAAATCCGGTGGTTCAATATAATTATGGAAATTATCTGGCAAAGAGGGGCAGGGATGAAGAAGCAGTGAGATATCTTCTGAATGTTATAAGGGTAAAACCTGAACATTTTAATGCCCATTTCCTGCTCGGAGAAATATTCTTTAAAAGTGGGAAGTTGAATAAATCATTAATTTATTTTACAGAAGTCAGGAGGATATATCCGGCTTATGTAAAGGCAAGGCATAATCTTGGAGTAGTTTACTATACACTCGGGAAAAAGAAAGAAGCAGCAGAAGAATTTATAGAGGCAATAAGAATTAACCCGGAATACAGCATGCCAAGATTTTACCTCGGATTAATTTATGCAGAGCATGGGCAGAAGGAGAGGGCAAGAAACGAAATTGAAATATCTCTCAGATATGATCCTGATAATAAAGAGGCCAGAAGGGTTTTGGAATATATTTAAATTAATATCTGTATGAAAAAAGACAATCTGAAAATTACAGTAATTGACCATGAAAACGGTTACATTGGCCCCAGTTGTCAGAGAGGCTTTCAGAAACTTGGTTACACTGTTCAATTATTACTATTAAAAGGAGAAGAGGGGACTAAGATCATGGATTTCTTTGATCTGCCCCTCCTGCTAAGTGAGGTTATTCACTTTGGCCCTGATTTGATATTAGATATTAATGGTAAGGCGTGTGACAGGGATGGCATTTCATTAACCGCATTTAGAATTTTAAATATACCTGTTTTTATCTGGTTTGTTGATAATCCTCTGATACCGTTGAATTACGGAAGCTATAAATATTCCCATTTATTCACAAAACTTGTGTATGACAGGTTTCAGTGTGAGGAGATGAAACAATTGGGAATATCCAATACATTTCATCTTCCGCTTGGAGTTGATGACGATTATTTTAAGCCTTTACACCTTGAACCGTCTGATGAAGAGCAGTACCGGGCAGACATTAGTTTCGTAGGTCACAGTTATGCTGACAGGTGTGCAATTCTACGGAATAATGTATTAAGGAACAGATGGCCTGATATGCCGGCAGAAATGAATGTTGTGATTGAACATTGTATCAGGCAGCTTATAAATGGAACAAAAAAGAATACACATCATGTATTACAGGAGGCACTTGAGTTATATTGTTTTAACCCTGCTTATCCACAGAATGATATAGAGTGGGTTATAAATATTATTATTGAACATGAATCAGGGAGGGATTACCGGGCAAGTCTGATAAGACCTCTCCTTAAATATGGAATAAAGATTTATGGGAATAAAAGCTGGTCATTAGTGTTAGGCGACTACAATATTAGTCCGCAGGTACATTATTTTAATGAGCTTCCAAAGGTATATAATGCCTCATCTATAAATCTTAATATTTCCAGAACACAGCTTGTAACTGCGGTAAATCAGAGGGTATTTGATGTTCCTGCCTGCAGGTCTTTTTTGCTTACTGATTTTAAGGAAGAACTGGAAGAATACTTTGAAATCGGAAAGGAAATAATATGTTATAAAGATCAGGATGATTTAGACAGGCTTGTTTCCTTTTATCTTAATAGCCCATCACATAGAAATAGTGTTTCAGTGGCAGGTTATGAACGGGTATTGGCGGAGCATACCTATGCACATAGAATGAAAAGATTAGTGGATCTTTACAAAGGGTTGCCTGAATATAATTATGAATTTATAAAAAATGGAGAGACATGGGAAAAGGCACATCTTTCAATTGGCCAGGCATATCTGAAACTTGGATATAAAGACAAAGCTATGTTTCATTTTAACAGATCATTCAACCGGGAATCAGGTACATATATCTGCAATCTTAATTCAGCAGGAATATCCTTACTTCAGAATAAACAATATGTGGATTGCATTCCTTTATTTAAAGCGGCCTCTGAAATGGACCCGGATGAACTCTCCTTTTTATCCAATCTTGGCCTGTGTTATCAAAATACAGGACAATATGAAGAAGCAGTGGCTATCTATAAAAAGGCCCTTGAAAAGGATCCTTCTTATACCATAGCTATTTCAAATCTCGAAGGCTTATGTAAGAAAATTAAAAAGGATGCAGGAGCTAATAATGCCATTTCTGTCAATAGGTGTATGAATCATCCGGGGATATCCCTTTGTATGATTGTTAAAAATGAAGAGCAAAACCTGGCACGATGTCTTAATTCGGTAAGGAGAGTAATTAGTGAACTTATTATAGTTGATACCGGCTCCACAGACAGGACAGTGGATATAGCTAAGGAAAACAACGCAAAACTCCTTCAATTTAAGTGGAATGACAATTTCAGTGATGCAAGAAATGTCTCCCTTGAATCGGCTGAAGGAGAGTGGATATTAATACTGGATGCAGATGAGATAATAGCAGAGGAAGATCTTGATACATTAAAAATAATGTGTGACAGCAAAGAGTATGGCGCCTTTATTTTCCTTACAAGAAATTATACAAATGATTCAAATGGGGCGAAATGGGTTCCAAATGATAATTCCTATAAAGAGGGTTCCGGATATGCGGGATGGTTTCCATCAAGGAAGGTCAGGTTGTTTAAGAATGATAAACGGATTAGATTTAGTGGCGCTGTTCATGAACTGGTAGAACATTCTATTATGAGATTTAATCTTAGAACAGGCGAGGCTGATATACCGATCCATCATTATGGAGCAAGTGAATCTGTGTTATCTTCGATGGATAAGAAAGTTAGATACTTAGATTATTGCAGGAAAAAGATAGAGGAGGAGCCAGACAATCCAAAGGCATTTTATGAATATGGATTACTTTGTTCTGGAAGAGGATTGCATGAAGATGCTGAAAAATCTTTTAAAAGAGTACTAAAGTTAAACTCAAATTTTCCCCTTGTTGATGGATGCCTTGGCGCAAGCCTTATTTCACTTGGATATTTTAAAGAAGCTATTCCATATTTGGAAAAAGGCATAGTTAAAGAACCTGATAATCCGGGATTGTATAATAACCTTGCCTCTGCTTATTATGAACTTGGAATATTTGATAAAGCCATAGATTTATATAAACAGGCGATTGGAATCCATCCTGGGTATGCTTCAGGCTATAAAAATTTAGGATTGGTGTATTTAAAGACAGGAAAGATCTCCCATGCGGTCGGGGCATTTGAAAAGGCATTATCTATAAATCCGTCTATGGATGATGTTGCCGGATTGATAGATGAATTGGAAAAAGGATACCCAAAGAAAGAGTATATGAACAGCATAATTCCTGTTAATACAGGTAAACTCAGGTTATCCCTCTGTATGATAGTTAAAAATGAAGAGGCTGTTCTTAAATCATGTCTTGAATCTGTTTCAGGGATAGTTGATGAGATTATTATAGTTGACACAGGTTCAAAAGATAATACCTGCGAAATTGCATCTTCTTATGGCGCTAAAATTATATACTCTCCATGGGCAGATGATTTCTCAATCCCCAGAAATTTGTCTGTTCATAATGCAACAGGAGATTATATCCTGTGGCTTGATGCAGATGAAGAAATCTCCACAGAATCAAGAAAAGGACTTTTGAATCTAAAATATAATTTTCCTGAAAATAAGGAAGATGCTTACTCTGTTATTATTAGAAGTAAACGGAATGATAAGGAGGAAGAGAGCTTCCGGCGTCTTAGAATATTCCCCAGGAATACCGGTATTAAATTTAATGGAAGAGTTCATGAGGATATAACAGAATCAATCAAAGATTCAGGAATTAAGATTAAACCTGTTGACATTATTGTGGATCATTATGGTTACAAAGATGACAAAGAAATAGCAGCTAAAATTAAACGTAATCTGCCTATGCTGATTAAACAACATGAAGATTTACCAGGAGACCTTTTGACAATATTCTATCTCGCAAATAGTTTTTATTGTCTTGGAGATATAGCTCAGGCGGTAAAATATATGGAGAAGGTTACTCTGTATAGCAGCAAGGTGTGTATTCTAAATAATGAGTGGTATCCTTTTGCATTTATAAAATTAGCGCAATTTTACAGAGAATTAGATAAACAAGAGGAAGTCATAAAAGTATACCAAGACCTGTTTGGTCTTTTTCCTGATTTCTCTGCCGGCCATTTTTTCTTTGGGGAGGCATTATTTTTTCAGGGAAAATATAAGGAGGCCTTAAAAGAATTTAAAGACCTTTTAGAACAGGAAATAGAGGCGGGGGAATTTCCAATACCTTTAAGAAAGATTGAGTATCTGAAGTATTATTATTCTGGCTGCTGTTTCGTAGAGTTAGGCGAATATGTTGAAGCAGCAGAATATTTTTCAAAGGCCATGGAAATTAACCCTGATGCGCTAACATTGCATGTATCAGCATCAAGGCTTTTTGCACTTTCAGGCGATATTCAATTATGTATTGAAGCATGTAACAAGGTGCTAACGGATATTGACATGGAAATAAGCGATAAGATAAATACGATTAAAGACCTTTCCAGAATATTTGATTTAATAGGTTCTTCCCTTGAAACTATGTCTTTGCCCCATGAAGCTATGGAGGCATATAAAACAGCACTGGTTTTAACTAATAATATTTAAGCACGACTCCGGAACTTAACTAAAGTTATTTTTCCCATCACCGATAAAAAAATCCACAAGCAGATAAGAAAGGCAGGTGAGGAAGAAAATATGGTGAAGAGCAGGCCCCATTGAAAAGTCCGGCTCAAATGGCAAGGATGCCATTAATAACTAAGAGAATAATTCCCTTAGTAAATAAATCAAGGAGGATTCAAAATGTCACTCAGGATTAATAACAACATAGCCGCATTTAATGCCCACCGGTCATTAAGTAAATCAGATGAGATGCTTTCCAGGTCTCTTGAAAAGTTGTCATCAGGGTTTAAAATCAACAGAGCAGGTGATGATGCCGCAGGACTCGCAATCTCAGAGTCTTTAAGGGCGAACATCCTAAGTTTCCGGAAGGCAGCGGATAATACAGCTCAGGCCTCTGCCCTATTACAGATAGCAGAAGGTGGAGCAAATCAAGTAGGAAATATCCTGCAGCGTCTTAAGGAACTTGCCACACAGGCTTCATCTGCAAACCTGGGTTCGTCAGACAGGACAAAGCTTGATGATGAAGCAACACAGCTTGAACAGGAAATAAATCGTATTGCACAATCCACCAAATATAGCGGTACAGCTCTTATCAATGGAAATTTTGGTGCTACAGCATCTCTTGGTGCGACGACTTATACATCAAATGGTATTGCAAGTGCAGCAAAAGTTGACGTTAGTGGAGTAGTTGATACATCAGCAAGGTATACAATTACCGATGCAAGTGGAACTTCCATATCACTCTGGAACGGATCAATTACCCAAACACTGACATTAAGCGGAACAGGGGCACAGACATTAAACTTTTCAGCCCTTGGAGTTAAGATTACACTCGACAGTACCTATGATACCAGCACTGATTTAGACGGCGTGTATTTTACAGTAGCTACATCTGCCCAGAATTTTCAGGTCGGCACCACAAATAGTGGTAATGACAGGATCTCTCTGTCTATAGGTGATCTCAGGACAGCAGCATTGAAAGATGGCGCTTCTTTTGATGTAACCCTTACATCTATGGAATCAGCTCAGAGTGCACTTAATGATATAGATACAGCAATATCTTATGTGGCAACAAAACGCGGTGATATAGGTGCAAAACAGAACCGCCTGCAGTTTGCAACGGATAATCTGGCAAGTTCAATAGAGAATACGATTGCGGCTGATTCTATCATAAGAGATGCTGATATGGCATTTGAAATGACAACCTTTACAAAGAATCAGGTACTATTACAGGCTGGAAATGCAATGCTTGCTCAGGCAAATATGGCTCCTGAGATGGTACTTAAGTTATTGAGATAGTATTAAGTTAAATACCCTCCCGTCTGGATATTTCTGATGGGGGGGTATTTTTTTTGGTTAGGAGGTGGTTACTATGATTGACGCAATAAACCTTTCAACTGCTGTGTACACTCCAAAGGTTGATATGGTGCATAAGAGTCCTCCTGTGGGAAATTCTGAATTACCAAAGGCATCTACAGAAAAAGATGTCAGAGAGGGAAATAAAAATAGTAAACCCGATAAATCCGAATTGGAAAAGGCAGCAGAACAATTTAATAACAAATTTGATTTATCAAACAGGGAAATGAAGTTTTCAATACATGAAAAAACAGGTGAGGTAAGTGTTAAAATTGTTAATAAAGCTACGAATGAAGTCATTATGGAAGTTCCTACAACTGAATTACTCGACCTGAAGGCAAAGATTGATGAAATGGTTGGATTATTAATTGATAAAAAGGTTTAAATAATCATGAGCTCAACAAGTGTAATCAGCGGCTTAGCAACTGGAATTGACTGGAAGACGATTATTGATCAATTAATAACTGTAGATAGAAAAAAGGTTAATGTCCTTTCTGATAATCAAACCAAATATAAGGGCAGGTTAGATGCCTGGAAGAGTATTGCTTCTAAGCTTTCAGGCATTCAGACCTCTGCAGCTTCATTAAAGGAGGCAAGTAATTTTAACACCTATACTGCCGGTCTCACATCCTCCTCGTCTACAAGTGCCAGCAATATACTAAACACTTCTGTAAATTCCAAGGCAAATCCTGGTGTCTATAATATTGTTGTGTCAGCAATTGCAAAATCTCAGAAGATGTCTACAACGACATTTACCAGCAAGACATCAGCACTTGGTTATTCCGGAGAGTTTCTGATTAATGGTAAGGCTTTAAATGTTGAATCTACTGATACACTAGTAAATCTCAGGGATAAAATAAATAACCTTAATGCCGGCTCAAATCCCTCTTATGTAACAGCTACTATACTTTCAGTTTCAGATACAGATAACCGTCTTGTACTAACCAGCGATAAGATGGGCACTGATGGATTCAGTATTCAGGATGCAAGCACTACTGATGTATTACAAAGTCTTGGCTTTACAAATGCTACGACCTCAATCAAGAATAGTGTTAGTCCCAGCGGCGGGATGAGTGATAAGTATACAAGCACCAGTACCGCAGTTGGGACATTGAATGGGCTGTCATCTGCCCCCAGCGGAACAGTAACTATTGGTGACAAAACAGTTAGTATAAATCTTGGAACTCAATCGCTGACAAATATAAAAAGCGCTATTGATGCTGCGGCTCCAACAGGTGTGACCACTACAATAGAATCATCCACTGCTGCCGGCGTAACCAAATACCAGCTTAAAATCAGCGGGACAAATACCTTTACTGACAGTAATAATGTACTTGAGGCACTTGGGATTCTTAAAGGCGGGTTGGCCAATTCTATAAATGCCGGACAGAATGCCAGTATTACAGTTGATGGTATTTCCATGTCAAGGACTACCAATACTATTACAGATGCTATAGATGGAGTTACATTAAATCTGATAAATAATGATGCAGCCACTACATTGACCCTCAGTGTAGCCAGAGATATAGACGCTGTAAAAAAGTCTATACAGAGTTTTACAACTAATTATAATGAAATTGTAAAATTGGCAAATGAGCAGTTTACATATAATGCAGACAAGAAGACTGCCGGAGTATTATCAGGAGACGTAACTCTTACAACTGTTCAGTCTGATTTGAGGAGTGTTTTAGCCAATTCAATACTGGGCCTTTCCTCGACCATGCAAAGCCTTTCCCAGGCAGGTGTATCCGTTGACAGCAAAGGTCTTGTTGGTGTTGATGATACAAAGCTGACCAGCGCCCTTCAATCTGATTTTAATGCCGTAAAAAGATTATTTGTCTACGAAGGTACAGCTTCAAACAGCAAAGTGGAATATATATCACATACTAAGACAACAAAGGCAGGTACCTATGCAGTAAATATAACTACTGCTGCATCTCAGGGAGCAGTAACAGGGACAGGCTTTAGCGGTACTTACACAGATGATGCGACAGCAGACCAGATAAAGATTACAGATAAGTTTACAGGAAGGGTTGCGACTGTATCTTTAACAAATGGAAATACAATAAGTACGATCGTAAATAACATAAATTCAGAGCTTGCGGCAGAATATACCCAGGTGCTGACAGGCTCGGCAGCCAATACAAAGACAACAGCAGCGGGCGGAGGATTTGTTTCAACTTCAACAAAATGGTCAGAGATAAATACAGGGGGAGATGCCAATAATATAACAAATGGAAGTACCATTGCCTATTCCGGTAAGAAAAAAGGCGGAGCAGCTTTCAGCGGGACTTACACAATCTCAAATGTAACAACCGGAACAGTAGGAGAATTTTTGTCATCTCTTGCAACAGAGTTTGGTAATAATGTAACTGCAACGATTGATTCAAGCGGGAAGATTTCAATTTCAGATAGCACAGCAGGTGACAGCCAGACAAGTTTGACTTTAACTCCAAATGCAGGTTCACTCAGTTTCGGAACAGTCAGTGCTTCCACTACCGGCCGAAATAAAATTGATATCACGGCCTCTAATAGTGGAAATAACCTTGTTCTTACTCATAATCAGTACGGCAGTACTAACGGTTTTACAATAAGCTATGTTGGAGGAGGGACAAACAATACCTCTCAATTGGGAATAACTGCACAGGCCTATTCAGGGACAAATGTGGCAGGAACTATCAACGGCGAGGCAGCTACAGGCAGCGGTCAGAATCTTTTAGGGAATAGTGGAAATACCAATACTGACGGACTTAGTTTAAGAGTAAGTTATAGCGGTACTGTGCCGGCAGATCTCGGTACATTAAAGCTGACCCTTGGTGTAGCCGAATTAATGGATAAAAAACTAAATACCATGCTTGATACCATAAATGGTTATGTGATGTACAGGCAGACAGGATTGCAAAGTACAATAGATAATATTGGGAAGCAGGTGGATACAATGGAAGCAAGACTTACTAAGGAGAGGGAAAAGCTTACTAATCAGTATCTCGCAATGGAGAAGAGCATAAGCAAGATACAGAATGTGAGTAACTGGCTTACAAAACAATTAAGCCATATGTAAATATGATTTGACCTGAGGAGGCTGATGCTATGAATCCATATCAAAAATATCATGAGACACAGGTAAAGACCGCGGACCAGGGAAGATTAATTTTGATGATGTATGATGGGGCAATTATATTTCTCCAGCAGGCAAGAGAATTGCTAAATGAAATGGACTTTATTGGTAAATCAGAAAAGATTTCTAAAACTCAGGACATTATTTTTGAACTAAATTCTTCTTTAAATATGGAGGCCGGTCCGATTGCAAAAAATCTAAGGAGCCTTTATATGTACATGATAAAAAGGTTGTTTGATGCAAATATGAAGAAAGATTCATATGCCATAGAAGAATCAATTAAAATACTTAGTGAGCTGAGAATGGCGTGGGAGAAAATTACTTCAAAACCTGAAGGCATTAACATGAAGGATATGCAGAAGAGTAATTTATCCCGGGTAGAGCCGGCACATTTTTAGTTTTTTAGGATTAAGTGCTATATAATGATTCCTATTGATAATGAAAAAGAAATAATGAAGTGTATGGAACAGGAGCTTAATCTTTTTGTTAAGCTCGACCATCTGTCTGTCAAGTTGAAAGATGCTGTTTCAGATACCGAAAAATATATGATGATAGAAAGTATTGTTGATGATAAAACCTGTATTACAGGGGAAATTGAAAGAATATCAGCAATGAGAAGATGCATGACAGAATTCTCAGGTGTTACTAATGAGAATATAAAACGATTAAGCAATAAGATAAAGGAAATTTTAACTAAGATAATAGAGTACGATAGAATTTGTGAAGAAGAATTAATAAAAACACAAATAGGTATTAGTGAAAGGTTATCAAAGATTAACAATAGCCTTCAATCAGCGAAGACTTTCCCAAGAGGTGTTAAACCTCCTTCATATTTAAGTATTAAACTTTAGCCTGTTTTATGGATATCTTCTAATTTATTCTCCCCCCTTGTTTATAAAATAATTTTGAGTTAAAATCCAAGTTAACGTTTTATTAGCTTTTTAGATGTTTATCTGCTTTCCTTCAAAATGAATCTGGATAGTGAACTTCAGAGATTTTACAATGACGTCATGCAGAGTTTATCTGCATTTCAGCGAATAGTTGCCACTGTTGACAAGAGTTCAGATGTAAAGGCAATCTGTGCAGAAGTAGTAAAGATACTTTCTAATGAACTTGGATTGGATCATTGTTCTATAATGTTATTGGATGAAAGCGGGAATAATGTTGTAAACCAGGCTGGAGTCTCAATAAGAGAAGCGTTGAATGGAGAGACGTTTGTAAACCGTTCATTTAAGATCGGGGAAGGTGTCGCAGGTATGGTTGCAAAGAACAACTCCCCTATTCTTATTTCTGATGTTGATAATGACACACGATACTTAAAGGTTAAATCATCAGTAGACATAGGTTCATTGTTATGTCTTCCTGTTTGTTCCGGATCCACAGTAATCGGGGTTTTGAATTTATCTCACCAGAGGCGAAATTTCTTCAGCCGTCATCACGAGAAGGTTTTTTCTGTTCTATCATCAACTATTGGCCACCTTGTAACCTTCGTGAGACTTCAGAAGGATCTTGAGGAGTTAAACAAAGACCTTCAGTTGACTGTTATGGAAAGGACCAGAGAGATTGAAGAGTCACATGAATATCTAAAGAATATATTTGAGAATGCAAGCGATATAATATTTACTATTGATAATGAAGGCCGGTTTATCTTTATTAATAAAAAGGTTGAAGAGCTTGGATATGCAAGGAATGAGCTTGTTGGAAAACCTTTCGATAGTCTCTTAATTAGTGAGGAGGGGATAAGGGCTTTTATTAATGTCTTGCAGCAGGGATGTAAGAAGACCCTTGAAGTTGATTTACGAGGGAAAGATGGTATGGTGTGCCAGACATTATGTAGTTTTACACCTCTTAAAAGCAGCAGTGAAGGAATTAGCGGATTACTCGGAGTTGCAAAGGATATTACAGAGCGTAAAATGCTGGAGAGAAAACTTATGCAAACGGAAAAGCTTGCCTCAATGGGTACGTTTGTGTCGGGTATAGCCCATGAACTTAATAATCGCCTTTTACCGGTATTAGTTTATTCTGAGCTTCTTCAGGAATCGTCCATTGGTGAAAATGAATTGAAATTGATAAAAACCATCAACCGTTCTGCAACGGGCGCTAAACATATTGTTGAGTCTCTGTTACGATTTTCAAGGCAGGAGAAGCCTCATAAGAATTATGTAAATCTTAATACGGTTTTAAATAGTGTTATTAATCTTCTCCACTATAGAATATCTTCAATGGGTATCAATTTAAAGCTGGAACTTGATAAAACCCTCCCAATGACATACGCAGATGACAGACAGATAGAACAGGTATTTGTAAATATTATGAATAATGCATGTGACGCCTTTGAAGAAAAATCCAGAGAAGGAAATGAGATAGGTATAAGGGCTTATTATAATGATACAGATATCTACTTTGACATATTTAACAATGGTCCACAGATTCCTAAAGACAGTCTTGAAAAGATTTTTGATCCTTTCTACACCAGCAAGGATGTGGGAAAGGGGACAGGCTTAGGTCTAAGTCTTTGCTACGGTATTGTTCATGAACACAATGGCGACATTACTGTTGAAAGTGACTCAGAAAAGACTGTATTTTCAATCAGAATTCCTATTATTACAAGGGATGATAATACACATTACCTTAATGCAGGAAATGATGGTGCAGGAAAAGTTATGGATAGTACTGAAAAGGAAAGGGTGCTTATAGTAGATGATGAGGAAGAACAGATGGATGTTATTAAACACATATTGAAGGGCCGGTATATTTGTTCAGGAGTAAATTCTGGTGAAGAGGCTATTGAGAAGTTGAAAAATGAGGAATTTGATATGGTTATATGTGATGTTAAAATGCCTGGAATAGATGGGCCTGCTGTATATGAATGGATCAGAGAACACCGTCCCTTTATGGGAAGCCGTATACTATTTTCTACAGGAGACATACTTGGACCCAGGGCGGAAACAATTATAAACAAGATAGGCGATAATTATATAATTAAACCATACAACGTAGAAGAGCTTCTCAGGAAGGTTAATAATATCCTGGGGAAAAATGAATATCCAACTAACTAAACTAAAAATTCTGCAAGTAGGCTAAGGAATAATAATTGGCAACAAGGCCGTCATCCCGTGAAATCATAGAATATGTTTTACGGCAGCTATTGCGTTTTCAACTTACCTAATTTCTCCACCTCATTGCTAAAAAAATAGCCGCATAAATAGTCTACGTCATGCAGGTCTTTATAATCAATTGGAAAGGCCGCACACTGCTTTGGTCTGCCTTTATCGTATATTGAACATCTTGTATTCCCTTCTGGTCCCTCAAGGAAAGGACACTTGAAAAGGAGACTGCAACATTTTCCACATTGAAAACAGTCTCCAAATCTTGTCTTCTGCTTATCTTCTATATATTCCTGTTTAAATGTGCATAATACAAACCGTCTTAATTTACTGTTAAACTTTTTAAGTGTTCTGATAGCATGTCTGTCAATGTAATACTGCAATAGCCGTGTCAATACTCCCTCCTGTGTGATCTATCTTATTATCTTTGAAAAAGTCAGGAAAATTAGCGAAGAGTATAAATAACACATTTACAGTTAACTTTTCAAGCATTTTTATTACAAGATTTTTCTTCTGTTACAATTTTTATTGCCTGAGCTG
>JAHFER010000072.1 GCA_023248365.1 Nitrospirota bacterium | reverse complement strand
TTCAGAAAACATGTTTTGCATCTGGTTATAAGCCATAGAGATAACCGGCATTGTCGTAAAGCTCTTTATTCCATTGGAAATACCCACGAGTTTAAAAGAATGGGGATTTGCAAGGGTTAACTCCCATGTTGTGCCGATAGTCAGCTTCCCCAACCGCTGTTCAGATGACTTATCAATAATCATGTACCTTCCGCCCTTTACATCATAAGGACTTCCGGCGAACATTGACCATGGCGCTCCTATCCCTGTGTTTGGATTATACCCAATAATCTGGACTTGCTCCCTGCCGCCGTTAGGTAGTTTCAGGAATCCATAAGAGATTAAAAGTTTCTCTGCCCACAGGACATCAGGCAGGGATCTCACACGGTTGATTCTATCCTCCGGATATGGATTGGCAAAATCGAAATTCTGGATATTCCTGGATGTGACCCATACATCAGCTTTGGTATGCCTTATTATTGAGGTGGCATTCCCCATCATTCCAAGATACATCCCCATCTGGGCAAGGACTAAGATGGTGGCAAATGTAATACCCATAAGGGTAATAAAGAGCCTCCCTTTTTCATGAAACAGTGTTTTTAAGGCAAGCCAGTACATGGGTTAATTTTAACTAAAAATACTAACTAATTACAAGATAAATGATACAATAGTGCAATCATGAAGGATCAGACAATTGGCATATATATACATATCCCATTCTGCGTTAAAAAGTGTCCCTATTGCAGTTTCAATTCCATTGAAAATTCTGATGTGCCGGAAGATTCATATATAGATGCATTGTTAAAAGAACTTGCGTATTACATGCACAAAACACCGGACTTATCAGAAAAGAGTCTGGAGACTGTGTATATAGGAGGTGGTACTCCGTCCCTGATTTCTCCCGGGGGTATTGAAAGACTCTTGCGGGGGATTAACAGTGTCTTTTCCTATACACGGCAACCTGAAGTTACCCTTGAGGTAAATCCCGGAACAGTAACTTTTGAAAAACTATTACAATTTAAAGAGGCCGGCGTAAACAGACTGAGTTTAGGTATCCAATCTTTTAGTGATAAGGATCTGAAGTCTCTCGGAAGGATTCATACGAAAAGGGATGCTCTTAACTGTTTTGAATATGCGAGAACTGCCGGCTTTAACAATATCGGGATTGACCTTATATCATGCATACCAGGGCAGATCCTTACGGAATGGAGTTCTGAGTTAGATGCGGCAATCTCTTTAAGGCCTGAACATATTTCAGCGTATACACTGACCATTGAGAAGGATACACCCTTTTTCAGGCTGGATAAAGAGGGAAGGTTGTTATTGCCTTCTGAAGAAGAGCAATTGGAAATGTTTGAACTTACAATTAACAGACTTACCTCTGCGGGATACAACCACTATGAGGTCTCCAACTATTCATTACAAGGTCTTGAATCAAGGCATAACAGCAGATACTGGGATTCAGGGGATTACATTGGACTTGGGGCAGGCGCCCATTCATACAGATCATCACCTGATTGGGGTGTCAGGTGGTGGAATATATCTTTGCCGGATGATTACATAAAATCTATAAATAATAGCGGACAGGCAATAGCAGGGTTGGAAAGACTTACAGAAGAAGAGGCCATAACAGAGGGGATATTTTTAGGTTTGAGAAAGAGCAATGGGATCAGCTATGACTGGTTTTCAGAACGATTTAATTTTTCATTAAAAGAATCCCGTTCACAGCGAATTGCGATACTTATAGAAGACGGCTTGATTAGCGAAAGGGAGAATACATTAAGGCTGACCAGTAAAGGTCTTATTATAGCTGATACAGTCATTACATCTTTAATTTGAGGCTAAGTGTCATATTAGGGTCGTCTTTTATAATTTACAAGGTTGACTTACCACCCTGAAAAAGGGTATAACAAACCTAAAATACTGTAAATTGTAAAAGGAAAAAAATTGAAGGAATCAGGTTACTCCAAAATTTATAATTATCCAATAAAGGCAATTGGACTGACTTTGATTATCAGCACGTTAATTGTAATCTTCTGCCTCTTTCAGTACATATATCTGCAAAAAAGGAATGAAGAAATTCAGAGTAAGCATATCTCTCTTACACTAAACATCGGACGGATTATGCTTCTCGACGAAGTCCTTACTATGTCTGCACGCATGGCAGCAGCCACCGGAGACATGAATTATGAGGAAAGATATAACAAGTTTGAACCTGAACTGGACCTTATTATAAAAGACACTATTAGAATGTTTAAGGGGAAATATACAGATCAGTATGTAAAGGAGACGGACAGGGCCAACATGAGTCTTGTAGAGATGGAAAGGCATTCCTTTGCTTTAATGCGCAGCGGACGGATGAATGATGCCTCTTTTATTTTAAACAGCCCGGAATATTTGATGCAAAAAGGGTTATACTCTCAGGGTATGAAAAATACCCTTTCAGCCTTACAAACAGAAAGTAATCAGAGTTTACAGAACGAAAAGATTTATACGTTAATTTTCTATGGCTTTGGCATTACAGGATTAGTTATTATATTCGTTGCATGGATAGTATCAATACGTGCTTTACAGCGATGGCTCAACGAACGGAGGCAGATTCAGGAGGCGCTGTATATAAGTGAGAAACGTTTCCGGTCCCTTGCAGATTCTGCTCCAGCAGGGATATTTCTTACTGATGCTCAGGGCAGAATCAACTATACTAATAAGTCCTGGCAGACTATTACCGGACTTCTTCCGGAAGAAAGCCTGAACTCTACATGGTATCAGGTAATACATCCGGATGAACAGGAAACTCTTATTAAAGAGTGGAAAAAATGTCTTGAAGAAGGTCGTATTTTCTCAAAGGAAACCAGGCTGTTGAGTCCGGCAGGATACAAACGCTGGGTAAGTATATTAACCAGCAGAATAGGTTCAGAACATGAGAGTACGACTGGATTTGTTGGTACTGTTCTGGATATTTCTGAACGTAAGCTATTCGAGAATAAATTGAGGGAATCTGAAGAAAAATACAGGGACTTATTTGATAATGCCAATGACCTTATACAATCTGTAGATCAGTATGGAAGATTTGTTTATGTAAACAAAAAATGGAAGGATGTTATCGGGTATTCTGATCAGGAGGTCAAAAATCTTACACTCCTTGATATTATAAGAAAAGATTACATTCCTCATTGCATGGAGATATTCCAGGAGATACAGAAGGGAAAAGATATTGAAAATATAGAGGCAGTTTTTATAACTAAAGGCGGGGCTGAAATCTTTGTAGAAGGCAAACTCAGTGCAAGGATGCTGGAAGGCAAATTTATTTCAACGCAGGGGATTTTCAGGGATGTTACTGATAGAAAAAGGCTTGAGTCCCAGTTGCTCCATGAAAGGAATGTGGGGAGGTCATAGGCCAGCTTGTACGGATGGGACAAGCCGGCTACTGCATTACTTTGTGTGTCTTGCCGGAAATTGCTGTCACATATCCGCTCCCATTGACTTTATTTCCATGTTATGTTTTTATATACCTTTTTGATGGCTTACAGAAACGAAAATGATCCTCACACGAAGGCACAGAGACACGAAGAAATGATAGACAGGTTCCGGGTCTGATAGAATTATTCTTTGTGACTTTGTGCCTTTGTGTGAGAATAAATTCTTTGCACTGGTTTATTATTGGTTTATAGAAATGTCAGGAGGAAGGTTTATTGAATAGTAAAAAGATTGCCCCGTCCATTCTGTCTGCGGATTTTTCAAGGCTTGGGGATGAGATAAAAAGGTTAGAAGATGCAGGGGCAGATTATGTGCATGTTGACGTGATGGACGGGCATTTTGTTCCGAATATCACTATCGGGCCTTTTGTTGTTGCGGCTGTAAGAAAGACAACCGCACTCCCTCTTGATGTACACCTGATGATAGAGAATCCTGATATGTATATCTCGGAGTTTGCTGATGCAGGCGCAGATATAATAACTGTTCATGTTGAGGCATGTGCCCACCTTCACAGGACGATCCAGGCTATTAAGGAAAAGGGGAAGAAGGCAGGGGTATCACTAAATCCGGCCACGCCACTTGAAATACTTAGATACATCATTAACGATATAGACCTTTTACTCATCATGTCCGTTAACCCTGGATTTAGTGGTCAGAGGTTCATTCCATCTGCATTACAGAAGATAAAAGACGCAAGGGAGATGATTGAAAAGGCTGGGGCTGATATTATTATTGAGGTTGACGGCGGGATAAAGTTAGACAATATTGGAGAAGTCTCCGCAGCCGGAGCAGATATGTTTGTTTCAGGTTCAGGGGTGTTTGGGACTTCCGATTATAGGAAGACTATTGAGGATATGAAAAGAATTATTTGTTGACGCTGAAAAACGCCCATCTGCGGCGTCAGGACTGCGGATCCGAGTCTCAACGTACAGGAAGTACGCCTCGACTCAAATCCTTGTCCTTCCTTGCACCTGGGCATTTTTGAGCGTCAACTTAGGATACTTCAAATAATAGGCTGTGGCCTTTTTGTCTGGAAAATAAAGAGAGAAATAAAGATGGAACAAAATAACATAAAAAGTTTGATTGAGAGTCTTCATCCTTTGGAGATAAAGGTACTCTTTGCATTTGAGGCAGGGAAGACTATTGCAGATGACCTTTTGATAAAAGGGGCCTCCATTGAACAATCGCAGAAGGATATGGCGATTGGGTGGCTTCTTGCAAAAGGGGTTGTGGAGGTTACAGAAGAGAAGGTGGCGAGGCTTGTCCTTCTTACTGAGACCGGAGAGGGTTATAAGGATAATCAGATCCCGGAATTAAGAATCCATCAGGCTATAAAAGATAATCCTGAAATTACGATGGCGGATATCAGAGGACGCAGTGATTTCGACCCTTCAGAGATAAGCTCTGCTGTTGGTGCGTTGAAGGAAAAGGGGATAATCAGGATTGCTGCCGGCGGACGTTTTGAGATTGGGGATGCAGCATCTTTATCTGAATTTGAAAATATTCAGCAATTGGTTGTTACTGTCGGCAGCAGGGGAGAGGTTAATATCACTGAACTGCCGGAGAATGAGCAGGCTGCTATAGAAGGCCTTCACAGGAAGAGGGGGAAGACTAAGGGTATCTTCCGGATAAATGAGACAGTAACACGTACTTATAGACTGACAGAATTGGGACTACAAGTCCATGCTGAAGTCTTAAAGACGGGAACGCCTAAGGAAGAGATTTCACAGCTTACACCTGAGATGATAAAAGACGGGTCTTGGACAGGTAAGTCCTTCAGGAAATATAATATCACCTTACCTCCGCCAAGGGTTTCTGCAGGCAGGAAACATCCTTATAAAGAATTTCTTGATACTGTAAAAAACAAACTTGTAGCAATGGGTTTTGAAGAGATGAGAGGCGGACTTGTTGAAAATGAATTCTGGAACATGGATGCACTCTATATGCCGCAATTTCATCCGGCAAGGGATATACATGATGCTTATTATCTGAAAGAGCCAAAGTTATCAAGGGAGATTGAAGAACCATATTTATCCAATGTGTCCGGCACCCATCTTTCAGGCGGTGAAACCGGCTCGCGTGGGTGGAACTATTCGTTCGATGTGGAAAAGGCAAAGCGCCTTATGCTAAGGAGTCAGGGGACAGCGGTTTCTGCAAGGACTCTCGCAAAGAATCCGAAGATTCCTGGAAAGTATTTTTCCATTGCGCGTTGTTTCAGATATGAGCAGGTTGATGCCACTCATGCACAGGATTTTTTTCAGATTGAAGGAATAGTTATTGGAGATGATATTAATTTCAGTACACTCCTCGGCCTGCTTAAACTATTTGCAGTTGAGGTTGCAAAGGCAAAGGAGATAGATTTTCTACCGGCCTATTTCCCATTTACAGAGCCGTCAGTTGAACTTCATGTAAAGCATCCAAAGCTTGGATGGATGGAACTCGGAGGCGCCGGTATCTTAAGACCTGAGGTGACTATCCCTCTTGGAGTTGACGTGCCAGTTATTGCGTGGGGGCTTGGTCTTGACAGGATGGCAATGGTAGCGCTTGATATACATGATATAAGAGACCTCTTCACAGCGAACTTAGATATGATAAGGACGAAGAGGACGTGCTGGCTGTAAAAACAGGAAACAGGTGTAAGCATATGGCGTAAGGCATAAGGCTTAAGGCTTATGGATAGCGGCGTAAGGCTGCCGGATATGGCGCAAAGCTTGCGCCTTATGCCATACTTAAAAACATAGGAGATAAATTGCCAACAATCAGCATAAAAAAGAAAGACCTTGAGACTCTTGCAGGTATTTCTTTTACATTGGATGAAATAGAGCTTCACCTTCAGTTGGTAAAGGGCGAATTTAAGGGATATGATCCTGCAAAGGATGAACTGAGGGTAGAGTTAGGCGACAGCAACAGGCCTGACCTCTGGTGCTGTGAAGGGATTGCACGACAGATAAGGGGTAAATTAAAGGGTGAGTGGAGCGACTATACCTTCTTTAATAAAAATGCTTCTGATAAAGCAGGAGATATAATAGTTTCTGAAGGGATGAAAGAGATTAGGCCCTTTGTAGGCGGTTTTACTGCTACAGGAATTTCAGTTGATGATGAGATGCTGGTCCAGCTAATCCAGACTCAGGAAAAGATTTCTGAGATTTTCGGCAGTAAGCGGAGGAGGATCTCCATAGGAATATACAACCTGTCAAATATGAGTTTCCCGGTTTACTATAATGCTGTGAATCCTGATGAGACGGCCTTTACACCGCTTGGCTTTGAAGAGAAGATGACCTTGAAGGAGATTCTTGAAAAACACCCCAGGGGACAGGCATACGGCGGTATTCTAAAAGGGCTTCTTAAATTTCCTTTGCTGACAGACAGCAAAAACAATGTACTTTCTTTTCCTCCTGTTATCAACAGCAGGGAGGTTGGCGAGGTTAAGGTTGGTGATACAGAGTTATTTATTGAAGTAACAGGTCTTGATTTACGTCTTGTAACCCTTGTGCTTAATATCCTTGCAGTGAATCTCAATGACAGGGGGGCCAGTATTGGTATCGTGGAGACTGTTTATCCTTATGAAACTGAATTCAGTAAGAATGTTGATACACCTTTTGATTTTACCACGCCTTTAACTTTAAGCATTAACGATGCAGGGAAGGTGATAGGGGAGAAGCTGAGTCTTGATGAGGTAGCAAACCTGCTTGATGGATATGGTTACCGGCTAAAAAAGGGTGCAGACTCACTTGATGTGACACCACCTCCTTTCAGGGATGATATTATGCATCCCATAGACGTATGTGAGGATATTGCAATAAGCCGTGGTTATAACACCTTTACACCTGTAATGCCTTCTGTTATGACAGTTGGAGGCCTGACAGAGATTGAGATGTTCACTGACCTGCTCAGAGGGCACATGATAGGCTCGGGATTTCAGGAGATCATCTCTAACATACTTACATCAAAGGAAGATATACTGGAAAAGATGTGCCTGACTGAGGAAAAGGTAGTAGAGGTGGATAATGTAATGTCAGCAAGTTATTCAGTATTGAGGCACTGGGTCGTTCCATCTCTGATGCGTATCGAGGCAGAAAGCATAAAAAGCTTTTTTCCCCACAAGACCTTTGAAACCGGCGAAACAGCTATTCCAGATACTTTGAGCAACCTTTCAAGTAGTACTTTAATAAAATGTGCAGCAATGTTATCTCATCCTGGCGCTAACTTTTCTGAAATTCATTCTGTGTTAGAAGTTCTGATGTATTATTTGCAGATAGAGTACAGGCTCGTTGCAGGTGATCATAAGTCGTTTATAGAAGGCAGGATGGG
>JAHFER010000071.1 GCA_023248365.1 Nitrospirota bacterium | reverse complement strand
CTCCGCCGCCGGGGGAGGAGTTTGATTTTATGGTGCTCTTTGTTTTCTCACCAGGCAGACTGTAAGGCGGATTGTTGGTGCCGTGATAAACACGGCCTGTGATAATGGGTCTGTCCGGATTTCCTTCGAGAAAATCAACAATTACCTCCTGCCCTATGCGGGGGATGTACATGGCGCCCCAGCCTGCCCCTGCCCACACCTGGCTGACACGAGCCCAGCAGGAGCTGTTTTCATTACTTTTACCTTCCCTGTCCCAGTGAAATTGCACTTTAACCCTGCCGTATTTGTCTGTATAAATCTCCTCGCCTGCAGGCCCGGCTACTATGGCTGTATGAACTCCTTCAACAACAGGCCTGGGGGTGTTCCTGCGGGGACGGAAAGGCACATCAAGGGGGATGCACATAAAATTATTAACGTAAGAAAATTCTGATTCTGCTCCTCCGGATTCATAACCCTGTCTTGCATCATGATGCAATGAAGTCAAGACATACTTTTTGTTATTCATGTCATCCCTGTAAAAATCCTGAAGTTCAAAATAGTACCCGCTTGTAAAGGCCTTGCAATTACCTGACCCGTTTATGGTGGTTATTTTTGCCTCTTCTTCCTCCATGCGTATCTTAGCTAAGTTATCTCCTCCGGCCTTCTTGTTATATCCGCCCGGATAATCATATATTTCCCGTTCACCCGGGCCTAAGGTTTGCTTGCCCGGAACCTCAACATTGAGGCTGGTATTTGGAGTTTCAAAATTAAAGTCATTCAGGGAATATTTCCCGGCCCTGATTTCCTGCATAAATTCAAGACTCGATATCGTATCTTCTTCAAGCGATCCGCCGGCGCTTATCTGATAGCGGGCGGTTTCCTGATTTGGACAGGGTTTGTTTTCTTCCGGGACATCCACTATCACAAGTGTATGTTTACCTTCCTCGTGTTTAAAAAAGTAAAATATCCCTTCTTCTTCCATGAGTCTGGAGACAAAGTTAAAGTCTGTTTCCCTGTATTGAACACAATACTCCCTTTTATTGTAACTTCCCTGGAGTTTGATAGAGTAGTCTAACAGCTTCTTTTCAGTAAAAATCTTTTCCACTATTTCAGGCACAGAAAGGCTCTGGAATATCCTTAAATCCGCCGTTCTTGTAAGCAGCCATAACGAGGGAACAACTTCTGCTGTGTAATAAGAAAAATTAGGTTCGCTGCCTGTTTCGCCCGCGCCTCGGCCCTGTGAAAAGCGTGAGATTATGCCATTGAAAAAACGTTTTTCCCCGCTTGACAGATCAATTGAAACCGTTATGCTTTGCCCGATTATCTTCTGAAATGATATGTTGTGATTTTCTGATAAAAGACTTAGCTGGAACTTAAAAATAGAAGAAATTTCTTCCGTACCTGAGAAATCTGTAAGTAATAATACATCTTTGCCCAGAGGGGTATCTATCTTAAGAAGTCTGTTTTCCTGCGTAAAAGGCATGTTTTATTACCTTTCCCATAGCTCGAATCATTGCCGGATGGTTTTTATTCTATTCTATGGCTTAGGATTATAGCAGATTATAAAACAAAATCAATTTGAAATTTGATTCACCACAGAGGACACAGAGAAAGATATTATAAATCAAAGGAAAACTGCTTTTCTCTGTGTACTCATTACATAAATATGATACATTGTTTTAATCAACATATTTGATACTTGAGAGCACAGAGGCAAACTTGAATTTACTTTGTTTTTTTAAATATATTTTTTCTCTGTGTACTCTGTGGTTTTATATTCGCTCAGTTTGGGTGTTAATAAAACGGGGGACACGATGAACAAAAATAGCACTTTTTTATTTCATGATCCTGATAATTTTCAACGGCTGCGCAGTGTATTTGAAACAGCGGGCTACACAAATGCAGGAGTCCTTGAGAGGCTTGGGGTCAGGGATTTTCCATCAATACGTGAAAACGATCTACAATTATTACTGCGTCGGACAAGCAGGGACACACCTCTTGATACCCTTATCAGACTATTTCTTATTGAAACGCCGTGTGATATTGAAGCCGTCAAACGTGCTTTGCAGCCAATGAAAATTGAGACATTAGCGGAAACAGGAATTATCCGGATTGATGGTTCTCTGGTAACGGCAACTATCAAGTTGCTGCCATACGATAACCTCCTCGTGGCATTTGACCAGAGCCGAATGCTTCAGACCGACCTCCGGCAAAATTATGTCATGGGCATTGGAAGCAGCACACTGACTCTTGCAAATGTTATCATCCGCAGGCATTCTCGCCTTACGCTTGATCTCGGCACAGGCTGCGGCGTACATGCCTTTATGGCTGCACAGCACAGCGATTATGTCATTGCAACGGACATAAATCCCCGTGCAGTTCAGATTGCATCATTCAACGCAAGTCTTAATGGATTGACCAATATCGTCTGTCTTGAAGGAGACCTCTTTGATCCGGTAAAGGAGCGGAAGTTTGATCTTGTAATAACTAACCCTCCTTTTGTAATCTCGCCTGAAACCCGCTACATCTACCGCGACGGAGGGATGGAGGCTGATCAGGTCTGCCGGAAGATTGTAAGAGAAGTTCCTCAATATCTTAATGAAGGCGGATACTGTCAGATCCTCTGTAACTGGATAGAACCACACGGACAGGAGTGGCACAAACGCCTGCAGAGCTGGGTTGAGGGCGCTGGCTGTGACGTGTGGGTGATGCGCTCGGAAACACGCGACGCTGAGACATATGCTTCCACCTGGATCCGTCACACTGAAAAGGATGATAACGAAGACCAGTTTGCCCAACGTTTTGAAAAATGGATGACATACTATGAACAGCAAGGTATAAATTCAGTAGGCGCTGGTTTGATTACCATACGCCGCCGTTCAGGCAGTCATTTAAACTGGTATCGGGCTGACGATGCCCCGGAAAAGATGCTGGGGCCGTGCGGAGATTATATTGTACTCGGTTTTGAGTTGCGTGATTTTCTGGAGACTGCGCAGGATAACACGGTGTTACTTAACACTCGTTTTCATGTCTCCCCTGACGTTCGCCTTGAGCGCCAAAGCGCACCATCCGCTGAAGGATGGGCAGATGAGACGATTCGTCTGCGCCTGAAACGAGGACTTGCCTATGAGGGCAACATTGATTCATCAATGGCAAACGTAATTGTCAGATGTGATGGTAACAGGCCGCTCAAAGATTTGCTAAAGGAAATGGCAGGTTCTCTCGGAGCAGACATTTCAAATATTACATCTGCCTTTTGTGATTTGGTAAGGAAATTAGTTGAACGTGGATTCCTTTTGCCTCCTTAACCTGATAAACACATTAGGGAAACCACAGAGTGCACAGAAAAAGACTTTCTTCAATAGTAATCAGGATGCTAATTGTCAGTTACTCTTTTTGGGGGTCTACAGGAGTCTGAATAAACTGTCAATAAATTTTTCTTGATTTTTTTATATTATTAGCATATCTTTCCCTAACCATAGAATAAGTCTGAGATAGATGTTGAGCGGCTGATGCTGAATTTGGTTGATACGGAGAGAAATGTAGAACGTATAAAAAGGAGGTCTAACCAGTGAATATAGAGATTGAACGGGAAGACGATGGCCGGTGGATAGCCGAAGTGCCCGATTTGTCTGGCGTCATAGTATACGGCCAGAGTCAAGAAGAAGCAATTTCCAGGGTCAAGGCTCTTGCATTGCGTGTGCTGGCCGACCGACTCGAACACGGGGAAGAAATTCCAGAACTCCGCGAGCTCTTCGCTGTGGCAGCATGAGTCAATGGCCATCAACTAAAGCACGAGTGCTGCTGGTTGCCTTATTGGGAATAGGCTGGGCGATTAAACGTCAATCCGGCACATCACACCGAATTCTGTCCCGTCCTGGATGGCCAGATTACACTTTCGCGTTTCATGATCAAGAAGAAATCGGTCCACGGATGTTAGCACGTATTGCCAAGCGTACAGGGCTTACACCGAATGATTTGTAAAATAGTAACCCCTCACTGTAGCATAGATTAAATTCTCCTATTTTTTTCTTGCATTTCCGCTTTGTCGTACAGTAAAATAATACCTACTGAGGCTCTTGCAAAAGTCGTCATTCCCGTGTAAACGGGAATCCAGAGGTCTTGTAACATATTGAAAAAACTGGATTCCCACTTTCGTGGGAATGACGAAATCGGCTTTCTTAAGACTTTTGCAAGAGCCTCTATGGTTTTTTAGTTTAATTTTTCCTCTGTGTGCTCTGTGGTTAATTGGTTTTCCGGGTTAACCCCATCTCCCGGCCAAATTTGTCAGAGGATCTGCGATGGACTGGAAACGTGCGAGCTTAACGCTATCCTGATTTTTAAATGAAATGAGCGGCATGATGCCTTTTTCAAGGATGACGTCAACTGCCTGTTCGGTGAATAATATTTCAGCGCATGGTTTAATCTTTGATTCCCCATCTTCTCTGTAAACATGCAGAGGCATACCCCCAATGTTCAATATTACGCCCGGCTGAAAATCCCATCCGTAGTCACTGAATGATTGAGCCAGCAATGATACACAGGCAAAAGAGGGATTGCCCCAAAGGTAATATTCATGCTTTGGTTTATCAGGCATTTCTTCAAATGAAAAACTCTCCACAGGTTCTGTATCAGCGCCATATGGGAGACGAAGCAGGAATCGCGGCATGACGAGACCGATGTAAGGCGCCTCTGGTAATTTTCGAAGCAAATGCCACGCATTTTCTGCATTTATGTCGGGTACTTCTCTGTCAGGCGTCCATTTCCAGTCATCAGGCACTGGCGTCTGAACTAATGACTCACAACCTGCTAAATGAGGGTGAGCAGCGGAGATAAACGGGGCGCCTGCCTGGCTGGCAATTTTAGCCATACGGCCCAGCAGCCCTGCATCTTCGCGGGTATAATCGAAAGTATAGCTGCCTGAAATGACTGCCCAGGGCTCACCGCCGAAGGTTTCAAGAGTCTGCTCAACAAGAAGCTTATATATACCTGTTTTCCTCAGGTCTTCTGTTGCGGATAAATCAGCGGCTAATTCATCTTTTGATAGATCGAGCAAATATATTTTCAAATGTTCTTCTGTCTCTGCTCGGGATATAAGGAAATATATTGCCCGCCATGCAGCTTCGATAGCCTGAAAATCAGGATGGTGCAAGATCATCCGCATCAACTCGCCAATAGCAGCGTCTATGGACGATACCATCTTCGCCTGTTCTTTTTCTATATCAGGGACCAGATGTGGTTTGACAATCTCACGGAGAAACCCATCCCACTCTGATGGTCTTTGAGAGGATTCAGTATCAGGCTTGCTGCCCTCAGTCTCCTCAAGAATCTGAGCAAGCAGGTTCCCCTCACCCTCACCCTCTCCGTCTTTTCTAACGGGGGGAGAGGGAAGAATAGAGGATTCTTTTGCCATAAGGGCAAAGGTCGCAGGATCCTTCAACCCCTGCCGCATTTCCTTTAACGCCTGAAAGACTTCAAGGTTTTCAAATATACGGTCAGGATGAAAATCATCCATTTTCGAAAACCGGATGCTGACTGGCTCAGAGTCTTTCCCCAGAATGCCAGGCATTATTTCTACACCGAGTTTTTTTAATACGTCATCAATATTATCACGGTCAATATGAAGGAAACGGCGGCTGGCAAGTTTCACTCCTGTTTCAATAATTCCCTGCCTGGCACGCCCGCTGAAATCTCCGAGAATGGCAACCCTGAAAGGCGTATCTGATTCAGTCACCCCTTTTGTTTCTTCCATTGCAGAAGCTAAATTGAAATCAATCTTTCCAACTGAAATTGGCTTTGTCATAGCTCACCTCTTAACCATTAAAATACAATTAACCACAGAGTACACAGAGGAAAACTTTATATCTGAAAAACATATCAAACTCAAGTATCTCTCTGTGGTCTCAAGTAGTAAATTTGTTGATTAACATACTTTATCTCATATACCTGATGAGTGCGCATAGAAAAGAAGTTTTTTTCTTTGATTTATAATGTCTTCCTCTGTGTACTCTGTGGTTTCCCAAAGGCATTTTGGGGTTAGTGCACCTCAAACACAAACCCTTCACCGCTCAGCGACACGTTTACCTCTTTTATCTGCTCGCCTGAAGCCATTCTGGAAAGGAGTTCACGTGACATCTCGGGCAGCAGGGTGTTGGTGAGGATGTGATCAATGTTTCTTGCGCCGCTTTCTACTTCTGTGCAGCGGCTTGCAACTGCTTCAACTATCTCATCCCCAAAATTGAAAACCACATTCCTGTTTTCCATCATACGTTTTGCAATTTTATTGAGTTTAAGTTTGACAATAAGACGCATGTTGCTGTCAGTAATAGGAAAATATGGAACTACCTTCAGGCGTCCGATAAATGCAGGTTTGAAATGTTTTATAAGTTCAGGTCTCAGCATCCCGGCCAATGCAGCAGGGGCCGGCATGGTCTCCTCATCCGCGCAGACCTTCATGATGGTATCTGTTCCCATATTGGATGTCAGGATTATCAGTGTATTCTTAAAATCAATCTTGCGTCCTTCGCCGTCTTCAAGAATGCCTTTATCAAAGACCTGATAAAAGAGTTCAATCACATCCGGATGAGCCTTTTCCACTTCATCAAGCAGCAATACACTGTATGGACGTTTGCGTACTGCCTCGGTCAGCACGCCTCCTTCGCCGTAGCCCACATATCCAGGCGGCGAACCCTTAAGCCCTGAGACTGTATGGGCCTCCTGATACTCGGACATGTTAATCGTAATAAGATTCTGTTCGCCTCCGTACAGGAGTTCGGATAGCGCCAGGGCTGTCTCGGTCTTGCCTACACCGCTTGGTCCGACAAACATGAAAACCGCCTTGGGTTTGGATGGGTCCTCAATGCCTGCATGTGCGGTCTGAATCATCTGCGCCATAGCTTTCAGCGCATGATCCTGTCCTATAATCCTCTGCCCGATGAGTTCTTCCAATCTTAGTACAGTTGTAATCTCATCAGCCAGCATCCGTCCCGTTGGTATCCCTGTCCAGCCTGAAATTACATCCGAGATGGTCTGCGAATCCACCAGAATATGCACGAGCGGCGAATCTCCCTGCGCCTCTTTTAATTCCTGTTCAAGCTTCATTAACTGTTCTTTATTTTCTGCCAATGACAGGTCAGCAGGATTTTTGGTATAAATCTCATAAATCTTTTGTCTGGCCTCTATAATGCGGTTTGCCACCGCCATCTCAGCCTGCCATTTCCCGTTTAGTTCCTCCATACGCAAATTTGTTGTCTCTTTCTCTTTTATCAGAGACTCAAGACGTGCAGCATGGTTACTACCCATGAGAGATTCTTTTTCGAGGACATTCATTTCACGCCCTATATCAGAAATCTTACGCACTGCATCTTCCACAGCAGATGGACTCGTTGTAAGACCTATGGCAACCCTGGCACAGGATGTATCCAGAACACTCACTGCCTTGTCAGGCAATTGTCTCGAAGGGATATAACGATGGGAAAGGCGGACGGCATCCCGCAGCGCCTCGTCTGTTATCATCACTTTATGATGATTTTCGAGGAACGGAGCAATGCCCCTCATCATAACCATTGCCTTTTCTTCGTCAGGCTCTTCAACCTTTACTACCTGGAATCGTCGTGCAAGGGCAGCATCCTTTTCAAAATATTTCTTGTACTCAGCCCACGTAGTAGCTGCAATAGTGCGAAGCTCGCCGCGCGCAAGCGCAGGTTTCAGAAGATTTGCCGCATCACCTGAACCGGCAGCGCCGCCGGCGCCGATGAGTGTGTGGGCTTCGTCAATAAAGAGAATAATAGGGATCGGAGATGCCTTGACTTCTT
>JAHFER010000070.1 GCA_023248365.1 Nitrospirota bacterium | reverse complement strand
CTTTTTTAATTCCGAGTGTCATTGCCTTTTCAGTTATCTTTGTTAATGGTTCATAATTTTTATTGATAAAGGCCTCTTTCATTTCTGTCTTCTGTCATATATGACAGGCAGTTAAGTATGGTTTCCAGAATCTGGTAAGGTGTTTTCACATTCTATTGTTGTTTTTATATCCTGCAATAACTTTGGGAGTTTGTTCTTGATGATATCCCACATAATGTTATAGTTTATCCCAAAATATTCGTGGGCCAGGACATTTCTGAAATCAGATATTTTTCTCCATTCAACAAAGGGATATTTGTCCCTTATTTCTGCAGGAATGTTGCTTGCAGCTTCTCCTATGATCTCAAAATTTCTCACAATAGCATCCAGTTTCATCTCATCCGCAAGAGTCGCCTCATAGGAAACATCACCTGCATAATTCTGAATATTATTGATAAAAGTCAGAATATCTTCAATATAGAGTTTGTGGCCTCTATGCATATATTACTTCCTGCAGTATGTCATCCTTTAATTGTGGTCTAAGGGCATCCATTGTTACCAGGTCAATCTTCCGATTAAATAAATCCTCAAGAAAAAACTTTAGATCCATAAAATTATCAAAGGTTTCGTAATTATCTTTAAATTCAACGAGAATATCTATATCACTTCCATCTTTCTCTTCACCTCTTGCAAAGGAGCCGAATATCCCTATTTTCCTGACACCGAACCGCCTCTTTATCTCATATTCATTTATTTTTAATAATTCTATTGTATTCATGAAAATCCCATTCCATTATGCTATCCTCAGAACAGCAATATTCATAGTGCGTTTAAAAAGGATTGATATGAAATACTCCGGCCATAGTGGTGTTCAACAAAACGCCGAAATGGAGATTCTTAGAGCGCTTGCGCGTAAGCTTGGCTTTGATCTTGACAAAATACAAAAAATGAAAATTGGAGGTATAGCACTTGATGGCTATATAGAGGATAGCATAGAGCCATGTTGTATTGAGATATGGGCACACCAAGGAGAAGCAAAAACAGCTCAGAAATACAAGTTGATGCATGATGCATGCAAACTTATCCCGGCTGAAAAGCGCCTCGGGAAAAAATGCAGAAAGATCATCTGTGTTACAGATAAAAGTGCTATTTCTTTCTTAAGCGGGAAAGGGTGGCAGGGCAGCTTTTTCTCGGAATTCGATGTTAAGATTGAAGTAGTAGATATCCCGGAAACAGCCCGAAGGGAAATAGTTGAGGCTCAGAAAAAACAAAATATGTTCAGAGAAGAATAAAATTAGGCATTTTCTTTAGTGGCACCTCCGATATTCTTCTTTTCTTCTCATCCAAAAGAAAGAATAAATATAAAACATCACGCAGGCAGGCCTGCAAGCCACTGGTATGCAGGTGCGATAAGTATAGATTTATCAGCGCTTGATACCAGGCGAAAAGATTCTCCTGTACCGGTTAATTGCACTGCGTTGATGTTCAATGCCTTCTGGAATTTGACTAATGCAGGCGAGGGCTGGGTATCGGAGAGTTTTGCCTCAATCAGAAGGAGCGGTTCCCCATTGTCGGCTATAAGGAAGTCAACCTCCTGCTGTTCCTTATTTTTTATAAAATGAAGGGAAAAACTACCGTATCCCATATCATTCCAGGCAGTAACAGCCCTCCATAGTTCAATTGCCACCATATTTTCAAAACGGGCTGAAGGTTCTTTTATGCGCGGTATGTCCCATAGATATACCTTTCTCTCTTTTTGGATTGCCCTGCTGATTCTGGTAGTCCAGGGTGAAATACTGAAGGTCATGAAGAATCTTTCAAATATAGAAAGCCAGCTCTGAATGGAATTGTATGACACCCGCAGGTCACGCGCCAATGATGGCATTGACAAAGGGTTGCCGACTTTTGATGGCAGGATAAGGTAGAGCATTTCTATGTCCCCTACTGATTTGATCTCAGTCAAATCCCTGATGTCCTCTTTGATTAACTGATGAGCGTATGTGTTTGACCATCTGCGCCAGGTTGTTGCCTTGCCGGAAAGATATGGTTCAGGGAAACCGCTCAATACGGATAATTGCTCCCATATTTTTTTGAGCCCCTTATGGTTGTCCATATTTATAAACAAAGGGTCTTTAAGAAACTTATCAAACGCGACATTCCTTTTCCCAAGCTCAGCAATGGTAAACGGCCAGAGGTGCAAAAGAAAATACCGTCCGGCCAGAGAGTCTCCGCCTTTTTGATAGAGGTCAAGCCTGCCGCTCCCTGAAACAAGAAAGGTATATTTGCTATGGAACTGATCGTAAACACCCTTGAGGTAGTTCTTCCAATCCCTGTATTTGTGAATCTCATCAAAGACTATCAGAGGAGTTGTTGTGTCTTTACGGTCAACCGCCTCGAAGAAGGCAGGGTTTTCTATAAACATGGTCCTGTGAACAGGTATATCCCAGTTAAAATAAAGACTGTTGCTGAAAGATGCGGCAATGATATTTGAAAATGTTGTCTTACCTGCCTGACGGGGACCGGCAAGAAAAATCATGCTCTTTTCCCTCGCCAGTTCCTTCCACATATTTACATAAAGACTCCTGCTTTCCATAATGACTATTTTACATTGATATGAAATATAGTCAAGACTGTTTTAGGTTACTGTGAATAATAGTCAGCGGTTACTGACCAACCATTTTGATCAGATTATACAACTGAATAAACAATAAGTTTCATCGTAATATAGGTAAGGGGCTTGCCCCCTCCCGGTTCCGAACTAAACAGTTTGCAAAAAAAACCTCACCCATTCATAATATAGCCCGTTATGTCAGGCGGCAGATACACAGACCTTATAAAAAATTTTGGGTTTCAGGCTTTTCTCTGGACGCAGTTTCTGGCGGCCTTTAATGATAACATCTTCAAGATGGTGGTATCACTTTTTGCAGTGGAAACTGCGGTTAAGGCAGGCGGAGGCAGCGGTTACCTTTCTCTAGTAGGTGCTTTCTTTATCCTTCCATTTTTACTCTTTTCAGGGTATTCAGGTTATGTTTCGGATGTGTTTAATAAGCGCAGTGTAATTTTAGGCACAAAGGTCTTTGAGGTTGTAACTATGGTGCTTGCCCTGTTTGCATTCCGGTCAGGACGGATTGAATTTATGTTTGTAGTACTGTTTCTTTTAGCTGTTCACTCTGCGTTTTTCAGCCCGGCCAAATACGGCATAGTTCCGGAGATGCTTCCCTACAAAGATTTATCACGGGCAAACGGTCTTTTAGAGATGACCACATTCCTTGCCATTATTCTCGGTACGCCAATAGGGAGTTTAATATTTGCAAAATGGAAAGGCCAGGTTGAGTATATGGGCCTTGCCCTGATACTTATAGCCGTTATCGGTACTTTAGCTAGTACAAGGATTTCAAGGGTTGCCACATCAGGGTCAAAAAAACCTTTTCGCCTGAATCCGTGGGGAGAGATTATTAGCGGGATAAAACGTCTCTATGAAATCAGACCCCTATGGCTGACAGTCGTTGGAATATCATACTTCTGGTTTCTCGGCGCTTTACTCCAGATGGTTATCATCTTATTTGGTAAGGAGTTGATGAGGTTAAACGACCAGTGGATAGGGATACTGGTTGCCTTCCTTGCAATCGGGATAGGGGCTGGAAGCATTTTTGCAGGCCGATTGTCAGGTGATGATATCGAGCCGGGGTTAGTCCCCATAGGGTCAGTTGGGATAGGGGTCTTTTCTATCTTTTTTTCCTTTACAGCTTCTTCATACACACTGGCAGCAGTTGCACTTGTTTTAATAGGTTTTTCAGGAGGTTTGTTCATCGTCCCCCTTAACGCCTTTCTGCAACAGAAAAGCGGTCAGCAGGAGAAGGGAAGATTAATCGCTACCAACAATTTTCTTAATATGGCAGGGGTGCTTTTGTCCTCTGGTGTTCTATGGCTATTCAGGGATTTTCTTCAGATTCAGGCTAATATGATTATCAGGATCTTCGGGTTTCTTACCTTTATTGTAACTGTTTACATAGTAAGGCAATTACCTGCGTACTTTGCCCGATTAATCCTGTGGATAGTTGTAAGGACAATTTATAAGGTGCGTATAGTGGGATATGATAATGTGCCATTAACTGGACCGGCGCTTCTTATATCAAATCATGTATCTTTTGTTGATGCCCTTCTTATTGGATCGTGTACAAAAAGGTTTGTCCGCTTTATGATCTCAAGACCGTATTATAACATCAATGGACTTCAATGGTTTTTCAGGCTCATGGGCGCAATACCGGTCTCTGAGAAAAGCCGCAGGGATATATTTAAATCAATTGAGGAGTGTCGTGATGAACTGCGTGAAGGTAATCTGGTCTGTTTATTTGCAGAAGGCGCCATTACTCGTACCGGAAATCTCCTGCCTTTTAAAAAGGGGGTTGAAAGAATTGCTGATGGTTTGGATGTGCCTGTTATTCCGGTTCATCTTGACCGTGTATGGGGGAGTATTTTTAGTTTCAGCGGGGGGCGATTTTTTTCTAAACTACCCAGCCGTATCCTGCATAATGTAACTATCTCATTTGGGAGGCCGATGCTGTCCACTGTTAAGGCATGGGATGTTCGTCAGGCTGTAACAGAGCTTGGAAGCGATGCAGTCCAGTTCAGGAGGGGGCCTGACGACCTTATTCATCTGCGGTTTATAAAGAATGCCAAAAGAAACTGGTTTTCCTTCTGTATGGCTGATTCTACAGGCAGGGAACTTACTTATGGGCAGGCGCTGACAGGGTCTCTGCTGCTTGCCTCATGGATAAAGAAAAGCTGCCGGCCCGAAGAAAATATTGGTCTTCTTCTGCCTGCATCAGCCGGCGGCGCAATTTCAAATATAGCAGTACAACTGGCAGGAAAGGTCTCTGTAAATCTCAACTTTACTTCAGGTAATGAGTGTATGTCGCAGGCAATTCAACAGTGCGGCATTAAGACGATTATTACATCAAAGAAGTTTCTGGACGCGGTCAAATTAAAGGAGACAGAGGGGATGGTTTTCCTTGAAGATATAATGAATACCGTAACCTCATCTCAAAAGATAATTACAGGGCTTATTGCGCTTCTTCTTCCATATAAGCTACTTAAAAAATTTATTATTCAGGAGAAAAGAAAACCGGATAATCTTGCTGTTATTGTCTGTTCAAGCGGCAGTACAGGTGTGCCAAAGGGTGTAATGCTTTCACATCATAATCTGATCTCCAATGTTGAGGGGTTTGCGCAGGTCTTTCATCTTACAAAGAGGGATAAGGTTATGGGGGCGCTTCCATTTTTTCACTCCTTTGGATTTACTGCTACGCTCTGGTTTCCCCTTGTCATTGGCTTTGGTGCGGTATATCATGCGAATCCCCTTGATGCAAAGACGATTGGTGAAATGGTATCCAAATATAAGGCCACTATACTGCTAAGCGCTCCTACCTTCTGTTCAGCCTACATTAAGAAGTGCAATAAGGAAGATTTTTCATCTTTACGATATGCTATCGCAGGCGCGGAAAAATTGCGTGAGACTATTGCCGGTGATTTTAGAGAAAAGTTTGGTATTGATCTTATGGAGGGGTATGGCTGTACTGAGATGGGGCCTGTGGTGTCAGTGAATATGCAGGATGTCGAGCACTGGACAGTACGTCAGCGCGGGAACAAACCAGGTTCAGCAGGGCATACCATTCCTGGAGTTGCAGCAAAGGTTGTGGATCCTGAGACCGGAGAAACTCTTTCTAATGATGCAGAAGGTATGCTCCTTGTGAAGGGACAAAGCCGTATGATAGGCTATCTGGGCCAGCCGGAAATGACCAGCGAAGTGTTGGAAAACGGCTGGTATATAACAGGCGATATTGCCTCCATTGATGAGGATGGTTTTATTACGATTACGGACCGCTTGTCCAGATTCAGCAAGATCGGCGGTGAGATGGTCCCTCATGTAAAGATAGAGGATTCAATAAACGGATTACTTGGCGATGCAAACTGTTTTGTTACCGCCATTTCCGATAGCAGCAAAGGTGAGCGGCTTGTTGTACTTCATACAAACAAAGACAAGACTTCAGATGAAATCTGGAAACAGTTGTGCCGGACAGACCTGCCGAGACTCTGGATTCCAAGGAGGGATGATATACATTACATCGAAACTATTCCAACACTGGCGAGCGGAAAGGTGGATATGAGGCAGGCAAGGTGCCTGGCTATAGAGATGGGGGAAGCGAGAGGGTAGAAGCAAGAAGTCAGAAAATTTCATCTCTCCCTGAATCAAAAACCTACTCACTTAGCTACTACCGTTATTAGTGTAATTTCTAATGCACCTATTGACAGGTAGAGCTGAGCGGTGATAATCTGACCGCAGTTCTTATTTTTATCAGGCCGTTTAGGTGGCCTTTTATATAAGAACAATTCCAAACCTCTTATCTTCCTTGTATGCTCTCCTCGTGAATAACAGATGTAGGGAGAAAAAATGCCATTGGATGGCAAAGAACAATTAAATTCCCGGTGCGAAATCAGTGATGAAAATCTGCTAAGGGAGCGCGAGTCTGCCAAAGAAGCCCTTCGGAAACAGCTTGCAGTAAACCAGATCCTTGGAAAAAGCAAGGCTGTTCATGAATTACGCGAAAAGATAAAACTTATATCCCCCTGCGATGTTACTGTTTTAATAACAGGTGAAAGCGGTACTGGAAAGGAATTAGTGGCAAGGGCAGTGCACTATTTCAGTAACAGGGCGGGCAAACCCTTTATCCCGGTACATTGCGGCGCCCTGCCGGAAACTTTATTTGAGAATGAACTCTTCGGGCATGTTGGGGGCGCTTTTACAGGTGCCAGCGTTCAGCAGAACGGCCTTGTTAAAGAGGCCGAGGGGGGTACGCTATTCCTGGATGAGATAAGTACGATAAGTCCCTACGTTCAGATAAAACTCCTGCGCTTATTGCAGGAAGGGGAATATAAACCTCTCGGAAGTTCAAAACTTCAGAAGGCTGATACCCGTATAATAGCCGCCGCAAATATAGACCTCGTGTCCCTTGTTCATGAGGGAAAGTTCAGAGAAGACCTGTTTTACAGATTGAATATAGCATCATTACATCTGCCCCCTTTAAGAGGAAGAGGTGAGGATATTCCAGCGCTGGTTGAACATTTTGTAAACAAGTATTCAAAAAAATATAACAAACCCAATATAAACATTTCAGCAGAGGTTATGGAAAAATTTATTTTATACAATTGGCCCGGCAATGTAAGAGAGCTTGAGAATACGATTCAGAAACTGATAGTGATGTCAACAGGCGCTATAGTTGATATTGAAAATCCCAATCTCAACATTCAGGATGATGCAGAGTACGGTAGTGAACCTTCACCAGGCTCCTTCCAGCTTGCCAAGAAAAGGGTTGTTGATTCTTTTGAGAAGAAATATCTGTTTAAACTCATGAAAGATTACAGAGGAGATGTCTCCAACGCTGCCAAACATGCCGGAACGAGCCGCACTGCCTTCTGGAATCTACTTAGAAGGCACAACCTTTCTCCAAAGGATTTCCTCCACACATAATTGTCAGCGTCATTAATTAGTGACGCTTCAGTCATTTAAAAGTGACTGTTCCAGTAGTATACCTGTCCCTCCCTGCAATAATAATCAATATTATCAACACATTATAATTTTCATTTATTTGGTATAACCGTTGCTATAGTAATGCTATATATGAATAAGGAAGAGCTTACATATACAATAATGAACTATCTGCACAGGACTCCTGAGGCATGTGATACGCTGGAGGGGATTGCCAACTGGTGGCTTCGATTTGAAAGGATGGAACAAGGTGTGGATGAGATCATGGTTGCCCTTGAAGATATGGTAAAGAAGGGACTGATTGTAAGGCAGGAGGTGCAGGGC
>JAHFER010000069.1 GCA_023248365.1 Nitrospirota bacterium | reverse complement strand
TTGATCAGACCTGGGACCCAGATAATGCAAATAGCCCGTTAACTATCGAAGTTCCAGTTGACCCGGCTTTTTTTAATAATGGTGCAAACACGCTCCGTCTTGAGAGTGTGGGTGGTACATCTTCAGGAAGTTTCGAGCTTTTCTATTTAGACTGGTTTGATGTGTCTTTCTATCATAAATATCAGGCAGAATACAACAGCCTTGAATTCACAGGAAAGGGGGATATAAGCGTTTCAGGCTTTGATTCAAATGCTATATCCGTTTACGACATAAGCGGTTATCCTGAGGTAAAAAAGATATTACCGGATATTAGTGGAAATGCTTTCTCAGGATTCAAAGCCGTGTTTTCTGCGTCGGAAAATCAGGACAGTAAATTTGTAGCGCTTACCTCGTCAGTTAAATTGACACCTCTTGCTTTAGAGGCATACACTCCTGCAGATATAAAATCAGCAAAGGATTTTGACTATATAATAATTACACATGAAGACTTCTATGATGCTGTTAAACCGCTTGCTGATTACAGGGGTAAGGACTATAAGGTATTAACTGTAAAGACAGGTGATATATACGATGAGTTCGGTAATGGCGTGGAGACCCCTGAGGCAATCAGGAAATTTCTTTCAGATGCCTATAATAACTGGACAACAAAGCCAAAATACGTTCTGCTGGTTGGTGATGCCACGATTGACTACAAAGATATAAGCGGATACGGGAAGAATAACGGTGTTAAGAGCTATGTCCCTGCCTATCTCTATAACTATCCTGTGCTTGGTGAAGTTCCAAGTGATAACTGGTTTGTGGATGTGGATAATAAAAATGGGATATTACCTGAGATGAATATCGGGAGGATTCCGGCAAAGACACCTGGTGATGTCTCAGCAGTTATAGAAAAGATTAAATCCCATGAAGAGACGATTAGTAAATCAGGAAGGATACTGCTTGTAGCTGACGATGATCTGCAGGTGTTTGAAGACCTGTCAAACGCTATTGCTGAAATAATCCCAAAAAATGATTACTCTGTTACAAAGTTATATCAGAATGGTTACACTGGTGATTTCAGGAAAGGTATAATTGGAGAAATAAATTCAGGGGCATTGGTGGTTAATTATACAGGACATGGTGCAGTTGTAGAATGGACAAAGGAGAATGTCTTTTCATCACAGGATACTGCATACCTTACAAATAAAGGGACATATCCGTTTGTGGTTGCACTTAACTGCCTTAACGGATATTTTGTTCTGCCAAACGATGGTGTTGATAACCAGTCTCCATCCATTGCTGAGTCCTTTTTAATCGCTCCGGAAAGGGGCGCTGTGGCTGTATTTGCGGCAAGCTCTATAGGTTATCCATCTGAACATGACCCTCTTGCAAAGGCACTGTACGGAGTTCTTTTTGAAGATGGGATTACACTTGGTGATGCAGTAAAAAAGGCGAAAGAGTCTGCCTACGAGAATGGAAGCGGCGTTCCGGAGGATGTTGTCCAGACCTTTATATTCTTCGGGGATCCTGCAACAAGGCTAAAATAAAAAGGCTAAGGCCCTCTCTTTAGTTTGTATCAATTTACATGAAATTGAACTTCCCGCACTCACTTGGCGGGCCTGCTTCCCCCAATAGAGAATCGGGGTATTTTCAAGGACCTTAGCCTCACTGTCTTGCATTTTTATGTTTTTAATATATCCCTGTGAAATATTGATGTCAAGGAGTTAAGGAATTATATTTTTTCTTGCTATTGGATGGTTATCTATGATATATATTTATGGTTTTAAATAAAGATATATCATAACTATGGTTTGATTAGTTTGAACAGTTTAAACATTTAAAAAAAGGGGGGTAATAGATGGGAAGAGTAAACTTTCAATTTACTTCAGAGTCAGTTACAGAAGGGCATCCTGACAAGATCGCTGATCAGATATCAGATTCTATTCTTGATGCAATTATTGCGACTGATCCAATGTGCCGTGTGGCCGTTGAGACACTTGTAACTACAGGACTTGCATTTGTCGCTGGTGAGGTCACAACCACTACTTATGTAGAGATACCTGAGATAGTAAGAGAGACAATAAAAGAGGTTGGGTATACAAGGGCCAAATATGGTTTTGACTACGAAACCTGTGCAGTCCTGACCTCAATCCACTCTCAGTCTCCTGATATTTCCATGGGAGTTGATGTTGGCGGCGCCGGTGACCAGGGGCTAATGTTTGGTTATGCTACTAATGAGACCGAGGAATTAATGCCCATGCCTATTATGCTTGCGCATAAACTTACAAGGCGTCTGTCTGAGGTAAGAAAGAAGGATATACTCCCATATCTCAGGCCTGACGGGAAATCACAGGTTACTGTTGATTATGTAGATGGTAAACCGCATAAAGTTTCAACGATAGTGATATCCACTCAGCACAGTCCGGATATAACCCTTAAAGAAATACGTGAGGACATGATTGAGAAGGTTATTAAACCTGTAATTCCTCCACATCTGTTAGATGAGGAAACTATTACATACCATATTAATCCTACAGGAAGATTTGTTATAGGTGGTCCGCAGGGTGATACCGGGCTTACAGGCAGAAAGATTATAGTTGATACTTATGGCGGCGTTGGAAGCCATGGTGGAGGGGCATTTTCAGGGAAGGACCCATCCAAGGTAGACCGCTCTGCATCCTATATGGCAAGATATATTGCCAAGAATATAGTGGCATCCGGTATCTCTGAGAAGTGTGAAGTTCAGCTTGCATATGCCATTGGCGTGCCAGACCCTGTTTCCATCCTCGTGGATTCCTTTGGTACAAGAAAGATATCCCAGGAAAAGATTGTAAAACTTGTCAGGGAGTTCTTTCCATTGACTCCTAAGGGGCTTATAGATCATCTCAAGTTAAGAAGGCCTATATACAAGAAGACAGCTGCTTACGGGCACTTTGGCAGAACCGAGCCTGAGTTTACTTGGGAAAAGACTGATATGGCAGAGGCATTGAGAAAGGCAGCAGGGCTGTAAATATAGTAAGCAGTAAGCAGTGAGCAGATAAAAGAATAATATAGAAGGAGAATTAATGGATTTTGATGTAAAAGATATTAACCTTGCTGATAAGGGAAAACTTCGTATAGACTGGGCTGAGCAGAACATGCCTGTATTGAGGCTTATCAGGGAACGATTTAAGAAGGAAAAGCCGCTAAAGGGTTTTAAGGTGGCGGCCTGTCTTCATGTGACTACAGAAACTGCCTGTCTTGTTCAGGCGCTTAAAGAGGGAGGCGCCGATGTTGTACTATGTGCATCAAATCCTTTGAGCACGCAGGACGATGTTGCTTCTTCACTTGTAAAACATTCTGAGATACCTGTATATGCAATCAAGGGCGAGGATAATGAGACATATTACAAACACATAAACGCTACCCTCGACCTCAATCCTAATATTACTATGGATGACGGGGCTGACCTCGTTTCAATCTTACACACAAAGAAAAAACATCTGCTTTCCAATATCATTGGAGGAACAGAGGAGACAACAACAGGTGTGATACGTCTGAAAAGTATGGCTGCAGATGGTGTGCTTATGTACCCTATCGTTGCGGTAAATGATGCATTGACAAAACATTTGTTCGATAACAGATATGGAACAGGCCAGAGCACTATAGATGGCATACTCAGAGCCACCAACAGGCTGATAGCCGGTACTGTAGTTGTTATCTGCGGTTATGGATGGTGCGGCAGGGGAGTTGCTATGAGGGCCAAAGGATTGGGTGCGGACATTGTTATCACAGAGATTAATCCGCTCAAGGCACTTGAAGCAGTCATGGATGGCTTCCGTGTGATGCCTATGTCACAGGCATCAAAGGTTGGGGACTTCTTTATTACTGTTACAGGTGATGTAAGTGTTGTGCGTGAGGAACATTTTAGTGCGATGAAAGACGGCGCAATAATTTGCAATTCAGGACACTTCAATGTTGAGATAGATATTCCTGCCTTAAAAAAATTGAGCAAGAAGAGAAGGGTTATGAGGGACTTTGTAGAAGAATACACAATGAAAGACGGAAGACGTATTAATCTGCTCGGAGAGGGGATACTTATTAATCTTGCCGCTGCAGAAGGTCATCCTTCAAGTGTTATGGATATGAGTTTTGCCAATCAGGCACTTTCAGCAGAATATATGGTAGAGAATGCCAAGAGCCTTGAGAATACTGTCTATTCTGTTCCTGAAAATATAGATAAAGAGATAGCCAGGCTGAAATTGAATGCTATGGGTATCAAAATTGATAAGCTTACCAAAGAGCAGAAGGAATATCTTGCCTCCTGGGAGATGGGAACGTAAATCCGGTTAACGTGTCTGTTACTCGTGTCCGTACAAGTTTGTTACGGACACGGACAACGGACACGTATAACGGTCTCATTCTTCTACCTTTAATACCTCAATCAATGCCTCAAGTGCCGGTACCAGCGTTTGCTTCAATTCGTTGTCTGAGGATGAGCCTGCTATGGTTATTATGCCGCTTAGATCCCTGGTGACCCTTGAGACTTTCTCAGACAACCTTTTATTGGTTTCTTTTAATGTATCAAGTAATTGCTGGTTTTCAAATCTTAGACGTTTTCTTTCAAGTGCCTTTTTAGTTACAAAACTCAGTTGTTTTATATTGTACAGTGGCTTATGAAGATAATCAAAGGCCCCGCCATCTCTCAATGCCTCTATGACACTGTCCATAGTCCCATGCCCTGTTAGAATTACTACTTCTATATTCGGGTCCTTTTCTTTGACCTTTCTTAATACCTCCATTCCATCAACCTTGGGCATCTTGAGGTCTGTGATTACAAGGTCGAAGTTAATCTTATCAAGAAGAATTAATGCCTGTTCTCCATCATAGGCTGTTATAACTTCATACCCCTTATTGCCAAGATGCCGCTCTATTAAATTCAGTATATCCTCATCATCATCAACAACAAGAATATTTTCACTCCCCATAAAAATCTCCTTATGTTAAATTGCCGAAATCGTGTTTGCGTCGGTTTTTCTTTCTTTTGATCTGGGTGACTTTCTTCTTTCAACAGGCAGATCTATAATGAACTTTGTCCCTAATCCTATCTTGCTTTCCACACTTATGGTACCTCCGTGTTCCTTTACTATGGAATAGCTTATGGAGAGGCCGAGTCCTGTTCCCTTGCCAACCTCTTTAGTTGTAAAAAACGGGTCAAATATCTTATCCATAATATCGTCTGGTATACCGGCGCCGGTATCATTGAATAATATCATTACCCCTGCAGGAATGCTCTTTCTTTCTGCTTCGTTATTATAGATGGTGTGAGTTGTAACGGTAAGCGTGCCACCCCCTTTCTCTTCCATTGCATCCCGTGCGTTTGTCATTAAGTTTAGAAATACCTGTTCGAGTCTGTTGTGGTCACCCCATATCTTTGGCACGTCTTCATCAATCTGGCTTAGTATTTCTATGTTATGGTTTTTCAACTGCTGGGTTACCAGGGTGAATGAATCAAGCACCACTGCATTTACGTCAACCTGTTCAAAAGCGCCTGATGACTGTCTTGCAAAAGTGCGAAGGTGGTCTATAATCCTCATCATTCTCGTGGTCTGATTCTCTATTAGTTTAATATCCTTTTTTATCCATTCGGGAATTGATTCACCCTCTAAGAGCTCCTGGGAATAGCCCCTTATAACCATTAGCGGCTGGTTAAGTTCATGGGCCACTCCTGCTGCCAATTCTCCCACTGCGGCTAATTTTGCTGACTGTGTTAACTGTGCATTTGTAGACTTAATATCGTTGTAAGTCTTTTGAAGATATTCTGCCATCCTGTTAAATGATTTTGCCAGGTCTCCCAGCTCGTCAGTCAGCTTTGTCTTGATTCTATAGGTAAAATCACCCTTAGCTATAATCTGTGTACCTGCAACTAACTCTTTTACAGGGTCCGATATCCTTCTCCCCATTATAATTGCAAGGATAATTATGACTATAAAGGTTATTACGAATATTGGGAAGAATTGACCTAATGGAATAATATCCAGAAAACTCCTGGACAAATGTGTTATAACCATAACACTCCATAGGGTTGACGGGATAGGTTGAAAAGAGACTAAGTAATTACGCCCTCCCCTGCTGGTAGTAAATCTTCTGATATCGTTCTTTCCTGCAAGAACGTCCTTCATTATATTTTTGAAGAAGGGGGACTGGTCAAGGTCAGAGACATTGGGCAGCCCCTGGGTTTCTCCGATGGATATAATGGTTTGGGCAAGTATTTTCCCTTCTCTTTCTAAAAGGAATGCATGGTTATTGTATGAAATATTTCCCTTTAACTTGCGCGCGAAATATTCAAGGTCAACATCAAAGTATATCAACCCCATAATCTGCCCGTTTGCATGGACAGGCGCTACAAATGGAATAACCCATAAATGTGTCTCAGGATTGATGTAGGGGTCTCCCTGATAGACACCTCCCGGAGGCTGAGAAAGTCCTGGTACGAAAAAGGGCATCTTGCTCTCTAATGATGAAAGTTTATCATCAGGGGCGATCTGTTTTATAACGACTTTGGATATATCTCTCCCTGAGGTATCAATGAACGAACTTACACTGATTGCCTCAGGAAAGAGTAATTGTAATTGCCGCAGAGCCTTTACCTGTTCATACTTCCATTCATTCCGTCTCTTTGGGTCTGTAAAATAGAGTGAGAATGCTGGATTCTCTGAGGTAAGGAGAAGGTTTGTCTGAGCCTTAAGGAATATCGTTTCTATGGCGAATGTGACATGAGACAACTCCTGCAACAGGGAATGTTGTGTTTCCTCTACCATCTCATGCCTTGATGTGGTAATATATACGGCAGTTCCAACGATGAGTGGTAACAAGCCTGTTACAAATAAGATAATAATGAATCGTGAACGGATATGCTTAAACATTTATATAAGGTAAATAAGGAACTGCATCTCCTTATTAAAATTAAGGTTATGTCCAAGAATGCCTTGAATATTAACATATTTCAGAAAACATTGATAGGGTAAAAATGGAAAATTTGCTTTATGTTGCGGTGTCTGTACTTCTTATCTGGGGAATTTGGCTGATAGTAAGAAGCTGGATGACGTAAGTAGTTGACGCAGAAAAACGCGGGGTACCTTTGCGCCGAAGGCTAAGGCAATGGGTCGTGCGGCGTCAGGACTGCGGATTCGAACCTCAACGAACAAAGGAGTACGCCGTTAGTGAACCCGTTGATATTTTTAGTTTCAGGAAAAGGATAGATATGCATTTTCCAAGATGTAATATTAAGAGCTTAGATGAAGGATTTTACTGTCAGTGTATAGGGTGTAGTGCTATAGCATCAGGCGGAAGATGTATTATCGTTCAGGAATCAGAAGGGGTCTATCGTTACGATGGGGAAACACCGCACGGCGGTATTTTTGCGTATCTTTATTTTACAGATTCTGCAGGTAATATAATGCCGAAGGATAATGCCAGTTATGTTGAAATCAGGGAATTAGATGAGGCTGGACACACCCTGCATGTTGAATTTGGGGTTGTGGATGATATGGGCTTCACCATTAAAAAACATGTCTGATAAAGAAATAAAAGATATTACAATTATAGGCGCTGGTCCATCAGGGCTTTTCACAGCTTTACAGGCTGGAATGCATGATGCATCTGTTTGTATTATAGACAGTATCTCTGAGCCAGGAGGACAGCTTGCGGCTCTATATCCGGAAAAATATATTTATGATGTGCCGGGATTTCCCAGAATTGCTGCAAAAGACCTGGCAAGGAATCTCTTTGATCAGGCAAATCAATTTTCTCCTGAACTGCGCCTTAATGAAACAGCATTAGATATTCAAACTCCTCATCTTAAGGGAGAGGAGGGCAGTTTATTCAATGTTATTACTGA
>JAHFER010000068.1:7066-7869 GCA_023248365.1 Nitrospirota bacterium | reverse complement strand
AGAGAGAGAAACCTTAAGTGTATTAATGAATATCATTGAAGACATCACAGAAATGCACAACTATATAATGGAACTGCGCCGTGAGGGTTTAACCATCGGCCTTGTTCCCACCATGGGCGCCCTTCATCAGGGACACTTAAGCCTTATGGAACTTGCGAAAAGGGAAACTGATATTGTAATTGTCTCCATATTTGTGAATCCAACGCAGTTTGGCCCGAAAGAGGATTTTAAGGAATATCCGAGAGATCTCAAAGCTGATACAGAGAAGGCGGCATCCGCTGCAATAGACACACTTTTTCTCCCTTCTGCATCTGCAATGTATCCTGAGGGATTCGGAACATTTGTAGAGGCTGAAGGGCTTTCCAGGATTATGTGCGGAGAAACAAGACCCATGCACTTCCGAGGTGTAACAACAGTGGTCTTAAAACTCTTCAATATTGTAAGACCGCATAAAGCCTTTTTCGGACAGAAGGACTTTCAGCAGACAGTGGTTATAAAGAGGATGGCTCAGGATCTTAATTCAGGTGTGGATGTTATCGTATACCCAACAGTCCGCGAGGAAGACGGCCTTGCGATGAGTTCAAGGAACAGGTATCTGAATAATGATGAAAGGATCGCTGCAACTATACTTTACCGTTCTCTTAAAGAGGCAAAAGGTTTATTTGAAAGTGGAGAGAGGTCTGCGGAGATGCTGAGGACTATAATTAGCGATATGTTTGCCTCTGAACCGTTAGCACAACCTGAATATATAGTAATTGCACACCCTGAAACCCTGCAGGAAGAACAGGAAGCCCACGCAGGCA
>JAHFER010000068.1:0-7019 GCA_023248365.1 Nitrospirota bacterium | reverse complement strand
GCTGCCCGTATTGGTAAAACAAGGTTGATTGATAATATTATTCTGTGAAATAATAGGTGGTCATTTGCAAAGCATAATGAAATCCGACAGATACATCTCGCTTTGTTTTTCTTGACAGGTTATGAGCATTTTGCTAATGTCTGGGACTGTAAGTGTTTAATAACTGGTTAGAGCCTATGGAAGACACCCGAAAACTTGTCCGAGAGCTTTATGAAATCACGACGAAATTGAAAAATCTTCACCCACATCGTAACTTCACGCCCGATGGTATATTGGTCGGAAGTCTCGGTGAAGTTCTGGCTGAGTTTCACTATGCGTTGTCTCCGCTAAACACTGGTACGAGAGGCCATGACTGTTCATCAATCAACGGTCAGCTCGTTCAAATCAAGACAACTCAGCGCGAGTCAATCCAAATTGGTGAGCCCTGCAAACACCTCATAGCTTTGAAACTTATGCCAGATGGCTCCGCCAGTGAAATATTCAATGGCCCGGGGGCGCTGGTCTGGAACTTGGTTAAAGATAAACCTCTTCCTAAAAACGGCCTGTATGCTGTTCGCCTTAACAAACTCCGAACACTTATGGAAAGAGTTCCTGCAACTCAAAGGCTTCCCCGTGTACGGCCCTAACCCTGGGAAAAAAAGAATGGGGTCAGGTCTGAAATATAAGGAATGCTTTGTTAAGATAATGGCAAATGCAGAAATAATGGGTGACCCCAAGATTGCCCCACGGATAGGTAAGACAAGGATGATTAATAATATTATTTTGTAAAATAATAGGAACTATATAAGATGGCCTCGTAAATTTAAAGGAATTTAATGGAACTCATATTTGAATGGGACGAGGTCAAAGCTAAAAACAATTTCAAAAAACACAAAGTTAGTTTTGAAGAGGGGAAAACAATTTTCAACGATCCCTTTCTCTTCACTTTTCCTGACGATGTGCATTCTTCGACCGAGGAGCGTTTTATTAATATTGGCCTTTCTGCAAATGGCCTCATTTTGGTTTTGACACATACGGAACGACAGGATACAATACGTATTATCAGTTGCAGGAAAGCTACAGCACGGGAAAGGAAATTTTATGAAGAAGGCAGTTTCTAAAACAATATCAGGCAAGGAAGACATGAGATCGGAATACGATTTTTCTGTCATGAAAGGCGCAGTGCGGGGAAAATACTATAAAGCATATCGTGCCGGTCACCAGGTAGTTATTCATAAAGAGGATGGTACTACCGCAGTCCAATATTTTAAGCTCGAAGACGGAGCAGTTATGTTAGAGCCGGATGTTAGAAAGTATTTTTCAGATTCGGAATCAGTCAACAAGGCGCTCAGGTCATTGATAGAGATTATTCCTTCCAAGAGGCGAATGTCTGCTCATTCCAAATAATAATTGCTGATATATAACGAATCACTCCACTGGACGCCACTGGACTCTGCTTCGCTCCGCCAGTGAGTCCCGACGTTATGAGGATGGATTGCCAGAGATATAAGGAGGCCATAATGCCAACAATACCCGAGTCCGACATGCAATATTATTTTGTGAAGTCCCCATCAGCCGGCAGGATTTTAAAAAGGATTGCACTATGAGTGAAAGAAATGGGGTTACAGCAGAGTTGAACATGGAAGAAGTGTCTCAGGTTCGTCCCTGGGTCCGGTATGGGGCCAGGATGTTTGATATGTATTTATTTTCAATTCCTGCGGTTTTCATATTGGGCGGTATTGTACCATCAATATTAAATATGCCGGAAATTGTTCTTGGTGTTTTATTAACCTTCATCTGGGTTTTTGTGGAAGCAAGTTTATTGTCCTTCTGGGGCAGTACGCCGGGGAAATCGTTATTCAGGATCACATTACGATCATCTGTGGAAGAGAAATTATCATTTTCAAATGCCTTCAACCGCAGCTTTTCAGTATGGTGGAAAGGGCTTGGATTAGGTTTTCCTTTTGCATCGCTTATAACCCTTATTATTTCATACAAAACTCTTTCAAGAGAAGGTATAACATCCTGGGATCGTGATGGTAAATTTGTAATATCTCATAACAGGATCGGATATATTCGCGTTATTGCTGCAATAATCTTCTTTATCGGGTGTCTATCATTGGTTGTATTTTCAAAGATATATGAGAAATCTATATGAAGCAGGAAAGGAATTTTCCGGCTGATATAATTCTTGCACCCTTCTCACGCCTGTCTACAGGACTCTTCTTTACCACCTGATAAATATAAGGGATTGACAGCCTTTCCTTAAAGTAGAGGAGATGTGGAGACAGAGTGGTATCATTAAGCTTTACCTCAACTGCAAACCAGGGTTTGCGGTCTATAGCAACAAGGAAATCAACTTCACGCTTGTCAACATCACGCAAAAAATACAACTCTGCTTTGTATCCTTCATAATCGCTTATAAAATGAACGAATTTCAGGAGATGAGCGGCTATGAGGTTCTCAAAACGGGCAGACTCATCCTCTACCTCTGACCAGTCCCATAAGTAGAGTTTGGGTTCTTTTTTAAGAGAACGGATTTTTTTTGCAGTATACGGGTAAATCCTGAAGTGATAGTAAAACGCCTCGAGAATATCCATCCAGTGGGCTACAGCACGAAAGCTTACTCCAATGTCCTCCCTGATAGAGTTTATTGAAAGGAGAGAGCCGGCTCTAAGCGGCAGGATATCACTCAAAAGTTTCATACTTCCGATGTCCCGTATTGCCTGGACATCCATTATGTCTTCACGGAACATTCGCTCGATCTTCTCATTGTGCCAGCGTCTCAGTCGCCGCTTATCCTGCCTCATAAAAGGCTCAGGGAAGCCGCCGAAGGTATCAAGTTTGTCCACAGCATCCTGATGGAAGCTACGACCTACCTGCAATTCTTTAAATATGGATTCCTTATAGGTAAGTCCTTCAATCTCAGCGAGCGTAAACGGATGGAGCCTGTAATAATGGTACCTCCCCTGCAGTGAGTCGCCTCCACGCCGGTAAAGGTCAAGCCGTGTGCTGCCGGTAACAAGGAATTTGTAGGTATCTTTCAGTTTATCGTATTCTCCCTTTATAAGGCCCTTCCACTGCCTGTATTTATGAATTTCATCAAAAATGAGAAGTTCAACATCTCCAGGCCAGGCTGATGCGGCAATGGCCTTCCTGTCCCCCCTGTTGTCCCAGTTATAGTATGCATGGTTATTGAAATGGGCAGCGATGAAACTGCGGCAGAGGGTTGTCTTTCCGACCTGGCGTGGACCGCCGACAAATACCATTTTATCCTTAAGGTCTTCCACAATAAAAGGCGTCAGATACCGTTCTTTCAACATAAGACATTATATAATAATTTTGCATGAAAGCAAATTTATTAGCGAACAATTTTGCCTTTGGGCGAAAAATTATTTGTTGGAATGGTTGACAACCCATACAGATTAATTAATAATTAGTCCAGTTTTAAAAGGGGATTTGAGACTGTTATAATGAAGTGATTGCACATGTAAAAATTGGAAAATAGTTATATAGTGCAAACAAAGGAGGTGCGGTTAATGGAATCTTTAAAACATGAGGCAATCAATGCGATTTCAAGATTGCCTGAATCGGCAAGCATTGACGACATAATGTACGAGCTTTACGTAATTGATAAGATAAAAAAAGGTAAAGAAGCGGCGGAACAAGGTGAGACTATATCTATAGAAGACCTGAAGAGAGAGATGCAATCGTGGTAAAGTGGACTATCCCTGCTAAGCTTGATTTAAAGGACATTCATGATTATATCGCGAGGGATTCTAAATATTACGCTCAGAAGGTATCGCAAGATATTGTTGATAAATCCGGGAACCTAAAACACTTTCCTGAAATCGGGAGGATTGTTCCGGAAATAGGCGATCCAAATATAAGAGAACTTTTTATTTATTCTTACCGTCTTATCTACGAAGTGCTTCCAAAAGGTGTGCAGGTTCTTGCACTGATTCATAGTAAACGAAATTTCACGGGCAATCTAAATGATCTAAGAAAACAAGAAGAGCGGCTATGATATTATAATGCCTTTCGGAGAAATACGTTCATGCTCACAGAAGACATAAACCCAAAATCAAAAGATATTGATGCCCTTCCTCTGCAGGATATAATCCGTATCATGAATGAGGAGAATGAATCTGTAGTGGAGGCTGTGAAAGCTTCAAGTGATTTTGTTGAGAGGACTATAGCCGATGCAGTGAAAACAATAAAATCAGGCAGGAGTCTTATATACATAGGTGCAGGTACAAGCGGGAGGCTTGGTGTGCTTGATGCGTCAGAGATACCGCCTACGTTTGGTGTATCATCAGATATTGTAAAAGGGATAATCGCAGGCGGGGAGAAGGCCCTTACAGATGCTGTTGAGGGTGCGGAAGATGATGTTGATGCAGGAGCCAGGGCTGTTGCAGGAATACGTGCAGGGGATATGCTGTTAGGGATATCTGCAAGCGGCAGGACGCCTTTTACCATTTCTGCCCTGAGAGAAGGAAAGAGGCTTGGTGCGGTATGCTGGCTCTTAGCCTGTAATGATGTGGAATATGACTTTCTTGATGGGGTAATAAAATTGCTGGTTGGTCCTGAGATTGTTGCAGGGTCTACAAGGCTTAAGGCAGGGACCGCCACAAAGATGGTGCTTAATGTGATTTCTACTGCTGTAATGATTAAACTGGGCAAGGTTTATAAGGGGTACATGATTGATGTGATCCCCTCTAACACAAAATTGAAAGACCGTGCAATGAGGATAATCCGGGATATTACAGGATGCAGAATGGATGAAGCAGAGGCGCTACTTGATAAATCCGGTGGAAATGCAAAGATAGCGGTATTAATCTATATGAAAAGACTTAGTCGGGAAGAGGCAATAAAGTTTTTGGAAATAGCCGGTGGTTCACTCAGGGATGCACTGGAATATGACCGGTAAAAAGAAAATTACGCGTATAATCGGCCTTATGTCAGGCACATCTCACGATGGTGTGGATGCTGCACTGGTTGACATAATACCGGCATCAGATGCTATTGCCCTCAAATCAATTCACCATCTTCATATTAAATATCCACAATCATTAAGAGACAATATCCGGCAGGCATTCGATGGCGACACAGAACTTATTTGTAAATTGAATTTCAAACTGGGAGAAGTTTTTTCTAAAGCTGTATCATCGCTCCTTAAAAAAACAGGCTTCAAGATTGAAGATATTGATGCTGTTGCATCTCATGGTCAGACCATATTCCATTGTCCGCCTGTTGGCAGAAGATCAGGTTCAACTCTCCAGATAGGCGAGGCATCAGTAATTGCAGAGAGAACAGGTATATTGACAATATCTGATTTCAGAACGGCTGACATGGCCGCAGGGGGGCAGGGGGCGCCTCTTGTTCCTATGGCAGATTATCTGCTTTTTAAAAAGGCAGGCGCCTCAAGGGCGATTCTAAATATCGGCGGTATAGCTAATGTAAGCATTATAAGAGATACTAAAGATGATCTGATTGCTTTTGACACAGGGCCCGGCAATTCTCTTCTTGATGAAGCTATGAGAGTCTGGTCTAACGGGCAACTTACTTTTGATTTCAATGGCTCATTTGCCAGAACCGGAAAGCCTGTAAGAAGATTGTCAGATGAACTCATATCACATTATTACTTTAGGAAGAAGCCTCCAAAATCAACAGGGAGAGAATTATTTGGAACTGATATGGCGGTGGATATTTTCAGTAGATATATAAATACTCAGCCTCAGGATATAATGTCAACGCTGACACATCTTACGGTCAGAACTATATATAATTCCCTGATTAAGTTCCGCCCTGATGAGGTTATAGTAACAGGCGGCGGTTCTAAGAACAAATTTCTTATGGAGCTTCTCAGTACGAAGTTTAAAGAAAAGGGTATTGCTGTAAATGACATTTCTGTCTACGGTATTCCTCCTCAGGCAAAGGAGGCAGTCAGCTTTGCTGTTCTTGGTTATAGGACTCTAAACCATCTGCATGGAAACATCCCGTCTGCAACAGGAGCAGGACATAAAGTGATACTGGGGAAGTTTTCCTTTCCATTTACTAAAGAAGAGGGTATGTTTTGAAATATTTTAAATTCAAGTTTCAAGGCCTGACACCTATTATTTTTTTATTATTAATCGCAACTGCCTCGTTTGCAGAAGCGCCTGTTAAGAAAGAACCTGTTACATCAGACCTGCCGGGAATGGATGGAATGGTGTTAGTAAAAGGAGGGTGTTTTGACATGGGTGATGTACCAGGGGATGGAGATCCTGATGAGAAGCCTGTGCATAAGGTTTGTGTGGATGATTTTTACATTGGAAAGTATGAAGTTACTCAGAAACAATGGAAGGCGGTAATGGGAAAAAATCCATCTTCTTTTGTTTACTGCGATCCTTGTCCTGTAGAGAATGTAAGCTATATTGATGTGCAGGAGTTTATAAAAAAACTCAACCGTATGACAGGTGGAAATTACCGGTTGCCGACAGAGGCGGAGTGGGAGTATGCAGCACGGGACGGGGGAAAGAAAGAAGAGTGGGCAGGGCTGAATAATGAGAAGGAATTAGGAGACTACGCCTGGTTTAAAATTAATTCAGAATTCAAGACCCATCCTGTAGGACAGAAAAAGCCAAACGCACTTGGGCTTTACGATATGTGCGGGAATGTTCAGGAATGGGTAAATGATTTTTATGATGGTGATTATTATGCTGCCCGCCCCAAAAAGAACCCTGAGAAGAATCCTATAGGCCCGGAGTGGGGACAGTACCGTGTGGTACGGGGCGGTGCGATGCTAAATGGGCCGTGGGGTATACGTAATGCAATCCGCTACAGATTTACAACCGATGACAGGGGCAGGGAATTTGGATTCAGACTGGCCGCGCAAAAACCCTATTGACAAATAAAATAATTACATGCTATTGTGAAATTCCATACCCAAGTATTCAATTTCATGGAGGATTAATAGATGATTTCCGTAAAAAGGGTGATGGCAAAGAACATCGTTACAGTAGAGAAACAGGATACTGTAAGCGAAGTTGCAAGCCTGA
>JAHFER010000067.1 GCA_023248365.1 Nitrospirota bacterium | reverse complement strand
ACTGGATTACAATATCGGGGGTACAGGGTGAGGCGGGAAAAAAGAATATGGTGTGGTCTTTAAAAGATAAATATCGTGTAGTGGTTCCGGATATAGATTATTTTGCAGGGCAGGTAAAATGCAGAACAGCTTGTCCCGTTGGAACTGATTCAGGCGGTTATGTTCAGGCAATTGCAGCCGGAGATTATGAAGGGGCTTATGCAATTGCAAGAGGCCCAAATCCATTCGCATCCGTGTGCGGCCGCATATGCGGTCATCCTTGTGAGGCGGCCTGCCGCAGAACCAATATTGATGAAGCGGTTTCAATAAGGGCGCTTAAAAGGTTTGTAACAGAAAAATATGGTGTAGAGGCAATAACAGACCCTTCCGGAGTTTTAAGATTTTCCAATGCATTACGTATTGGCGGACATGGCACCCATGAAAAGGTTGCAATCATAGGAGCCGGTCCGGCAGGTCTTACAGCGGCTCATGACCTTGCACTGCTTGGATATAAGGTGACAGTCTTTGAGGCTGAACCTGAAGCAGGCGGCATGATGGTTATGGGTATTCCTCATTATCGTCTTTCCAGAAAACTCATTAAATCAGAAATAGCCTCTATCGAATCCCTTGGTGTAGAGATAAAGTGTAATACTGTAATCGGAAGGGACTTCTCGCTAAAAGATCTGAGGAATATGGGATATATGGCCATCCTGATAGCGGTCGGGCTCCAGCTTGGGCGCTCACTGCAAATAGAAGGGGCTAACCTTGATGGTGTTTTGGTAGGCATAGACTTTATTAAGGCGGCAAATTACGGCAGAAGGCCAAAGGTTGGTGACAGGGTGGTTGTTATAGGCGGAGGTAATGTGGCATATGATGCCGCAAGGTCTGCTGTCCGTCTTGGAGTAAAAGAGGTTCACATCTCCTGCCTTGAAACGAGGAAGATAATGCCTGCAGACCCTGTTGAGATTCATGAGGGAGAAGAAGAGGGTATAATCCTGCATGACGGGTTTGGTCCTAAGCGTATCCTCGGTAAAAATGGCAAGGTTACCGGTCTTGAGGTGATCCGTTGCATTAAGATTTTTGATGAGACCGGAAGATTTAATCCGCAGTTTGAGCCAAACTCAGAACAGGTAATAAACTGTGATACAGTCGTAGTTACAGTTGGTCAGGGGGCGGATCTTTCTTTTATTACTACTGATGACGGCATAGAGATGTCAAGGCCTGGAGTTTTAAAGGTCAATCTTGATAATTACAAGACAAATGTGGCAGGAATATTTGCCACAGGTGATGTTGCCTATGGCCCCAAGCTTTTAATAACTGCAGTTGCCGCAGGACAGAAGTCGGCTAAGTCAATTGATGAGTACCTTAGAGGGACCAGCAGAACTATAAACAGACGGGGTATAATGACCCCTGTCGGGAACCCAAAAGAATACAGAATGTTCAGGAATTACGATCTTCTAAACAGGAAAGAGCCCGGTGCAGTTAATGCTGAAGTAAGAAAAGGTGATGTATCACTCGTTGAGATAGGATACAGCGAAAAAGAGGCTATTGATCAGGCAAAACGGTGTTTTAAGTGTCATTTAAATACGGTCTTTGATGGAGATGCATGTATACTCTGCGGCGGGTGCGTTGATGTATGTCCAACGTCATGTCTTAAGATGGTGCCAATTAATCAGATTGAAGGGGATGATGACCTGAAAAAGGTTGTTGAGGCAAGATACAAAATTTCATGGGAAGACCTGATGAGCAGAGAGGATTCCTCTGTGCTGGAGCTTGGGACTGCAATGATAAAGGATGAAGATCGTTGTATAAGGTGCGGGCATTGCGCAACGCGGTGTCCGACCGGCGCTGTAAGCCTTGAATATTTTGAGTATATAGAGGAAATAGAGGAGACCCAGGTAAAATGAGTAACATTGGTGATGAAAAGATAACGCGAAGGGACTTTTTTTCCCTTGTGGGATGGGCTGGAATAGCTGCCACTATGGGAGGATCAGCCTTCAGTTTTTATAAGTATTATTTCCCTAATGTGCTGTATGAGTCACAGAAGGTATTTAAAATAGGAAAACCTTCTGACTATCCTATAGGTCTGAGTGAGAACTGGAAGAAAGAGAGACAGGTATGGGTTGTCCGCACGGAACGCGGACTTTACGCAATGATTTCAATATGCAGACACCTCGGCTGTACCCCTAACTGGTTTTCAGACAAACAGGTGTTTCTGTGTCCGTGTCACGGAAGTATCTATGACTTAGGCGGCAATGTACTTGGAGGGCCGGCGCCGAGGCTATTATGGCGTGCAGCTATAAAGATTGACCCGGTTGATGGTCAGATTGTAGTGGACTTTAATCACAGACAGGACCCTGATCCCGTTTCCACAGAAAGTGGTTTAAAAGTGGATGAGGCATCGAGGGAAGTGGAACCGTTTTTTATAAAAGTATAGGCATTGGAAATAAGTTACAGGAGGTTTAATGACTTACAAACAGCTTACAGACTGGGTTACCAGTACTCAAATTTACAAGGCAATCTTCAGGCATGGTTATGAGGATACACCCAGAAACAGGGCATTAACAACCTTTAGCAATGTCCTTTATCACCTGCATCCGGTCAAAACTCGAAGAGAGTCAATAAAGATAAGATACACATGGTGCATGGGCGGTACATCCATGCTCCTGTTTTTAATGCTTGCAATTACCGGTGTTCTCCTGATGTTCTATTATGTCCCGGATGCAAGGCGTGCCTATAATGACATTAAGGATATTATGAATGTTGTTTCATTTGGCAGTACATTTCGTAATGTTCATCGTCTTGCCGCTCACTTGATGGTGTTTACAGTATGGGTGCACATGACAAGGGTTTTCCTGACGGGTTCGTATAAATCACCGAGGGAGTTTAACTGGATAATTGGTGTGGTACTGCTGATGTTAACACTTTTGCTTAGCTGGACAGGTTACCTGCTGCCGTGGGATCAGCTTGCCCTATGGGCTATTACCGTGGGTACCAAGATGGCTGCTGCAGCGCCGTTCCTTGGTGTGGAAGGACCATTCGGCGCTCAACTTGGTATAAGGCCTGATAATGATCTCAAGTTTATGCTTTTGGGAGGGACTGAGGTCGGACAGAACGCGCTGCTTAGATTCTATGTATTACATTGTGTTGTGCTCCCGTTGATGGTGGTAATGTTTCTTGCCATTCATTTCTGGAGGGTCAGGAAGGATGGATTCTCAGGGCCGCTTTAAGACAGTGACAGTGTTTAGTGTCAGTGTCAGTAAACTTATAACAGGTTAACTATTTACTACGGAAGAGGGAGTGGGGATGGCGGATAAATCGTTTGAGGTATTTCCTAAAAATCCTAAGAAGACGTATGGGCTGATGGAGCTTGTAAAGGGTACCGGCCCTATTGTTAATAAAGAACCGGAAGATACAATATTTACATGGCCGAATCTCTTCTATCTTGAATTTATCGTTGCACTGATTATTATTGCAGGCATTCTCTTCCTGTCCTTATATGTCGGGGCGCCGCTTGAAGAAGAGGCGAGCAGGGATACAACTCCAAACCCAATGAAGGCGCCCTGGTATTTCCTTGGGCTTCAGGAAATGCTTGTCTTTTTTGATCCGTGGATAGCCGGTGTTGGTCTGCCGACACTTATTCTGATCGGGCTTATGCTCATCCCCTTTCTGGATATAAATAAAAAGGGTAAAGGGTATTACACCTTTTCTGAACGGAAGTTTGCAATCTCTTCTTTTTCATTTGGAATGGGACTTTGGATGGTTATGATAGTTATTGGGGTATGGTTCAGGGGACTTGACTGGAACTGGTACTGGCCCTGGGAGAATGCTCATCTTCATAAGCCTGTTGCCTCAGGACTTAGGGACCTTCCTGTTATGTTTTCGAGGATTCTTGGGATAAGTGATTTTGCAGGTAAGGGGCTGGCTGATTTTCTTGTTCTTATCTATTTTGGACTGGGCCTTCTAATCCCTGCTTATATATTTAAAGACTTCTTCAAAAAACTTGGTGTGCTCAGATATGCTACCACTATGGTGATGTTCTGGATCATGGTTGGTATTCCTGTAAAAGTCGGGTTGAGACTGGTATTTTCAATAAAATATGTGGTAATGACTCCTTGGTTTAAGATATAAAGGCGGGTAAAAAGTTATGATAGAGAAGTTTGGAATAGGAATATTTTTTGTAGTAACAACAGCGCTTATTACATTTTCAATTATAGGCCTCGCTGCGTTTATGGAGAGGCTCTATAAAAAGAATAAAAAATAGAAAATTTTTAAGATAAACCACAGAGTACACAGAGGGGAATATTATAATTTCTTAATATTTTCTCTGTGCTCTCTGCGGTTAAATCATGACATTAGTTTTAAAATAAGGGGAGCGGCATGGATTTTGAGTGGGAGAGGAGAGTAAAGCGGAGACAGAATAAGGTTTTTGCTGCTGTTGCTATTGCTATCATGATTATTGTCATTGTCATATTTCACAAAGAGCTTAATAATGAATGGCAGACATATCAGAATACCTATAATGTAAAACTTGCGGCTATGTTAAATAAGCCGGAGTTTAGAGAAACGCCGCTTAAGATTGAGCAGATATGGCTTCCCCAGCTTAATACTACTGACAGGTGTATAACATGTCATGCCGGCATAGAAAATCCGCTTTTTGCTAATGAGGCACAACCCTATAAGGCGCACCCTGGTAATTTTCTTAAGACCCACCCTATTGATAAGTTTGGATGCACTGTGTGTCATCAGGGTGACGGACAGGCGACAACCGTTGAAGCAACTCATGGAACAGTACATCACTTAAACCGCCAGCTTCTTGCCAAAGATTACGTTCAATCATCTTGTGTAAAATGTCACATGGATCTTCATGATCAATCTGTGACAGAAGATAAGTTTCAGGGGGTATCAACCTTTTTTGAAGGAAGAGGGCTGACTTACAAATTGGGGTGCAGGGGATGCCACAAGATTAATGGAGAAGGAGGCAGTATTGGTCCGGAACTAACAGGACTCGGAAGTAAGACTGAGCTTGCATTTATGTTGATTCATGATTTTCAGCATATAGAAGGCCCGCATACTAAGGCCGAATGGGCCTATGAGCATTTCCTGAATCCTCAGAAGGTCGTTCCCGGCAATCCTGTGCTAAATTTTGCGCCTACAGTTATGCCGAATTTCGGACTTACAAATGATCAGGCTAAAGCCCTTACAATCTATGTGATGGGTTTAAGAGAACCCAAAGTGGATGCAATCCCCTATGAATATATATCTAAAAAGAGGCTTGCGCAGGCATCTTCTGATAAGCCTGATTCCTTGCAGTAATCCAATTCGCTGTGCTAATATATCTAATGCCCCTCCCCTTACAAAGGGAGGGTTGATGTCACCTCGTTCAGGATACAGTGATTAAAGAACTTTCTACAAATGAAAATAATCCCCCCATCCCCCCTTTATCAAAGGAGGGTGTTTCAGCAGCTTGCCCCCCCTTAGAAAAGGGAGATATCTTAGTAGTTTCCCCCCCTTTAGAAAAGGGGGGCAAGGGGGGATTTGAACGATGCCTCGCTGTCAGGGAAAGGCTCATTAAAGACGGTGTTTACATCAACTGGCGCGTTTCTCCTGAACCTTTCTGCATAAGCAAAGATGAACTATCTTTTATAGAATCCCTTGGAAAGTATTTTTACCAATTCTATAAGGCTTCCAATAAACTATATTATGAGAGTGTTTCCGGCAGGCAGCCGGCTTGGGTTGCGGGATATTTAGATCAGGGTAAGCCTCAGTCTCTTGTAGAATATGTACGGATGAACAGGATGAAGGGACTGCTTCCCGGAGTCATAAGACCTGATATTATACTTACTGAAGATGGCATGATAGCCTCAGAATTGGATTCTGTGCCCGGAGGCATTGGGAAAACCGGAAGCCTTGGTATGGCATATTCATCAATGTTCGGAGATAATGTTGCCGGCGGCAGTGAAGGCATGATAACGGGGTTTTTTAATATGCTGAAAACGGTTGCTGGTACAGATAATCCGGTTATTGCTATTGTAGTTTCTGAAGAGTCCAAAGACTATCGCGGCGAGATGGAATGGATTGCAAAAGTATTTAGGGAACAGGGAGTAATGGCATATTGTGTAAAGCCGGAGGAAGTTATATTTACTGAGGAAGGGCTTTTCGTTAAGAACACCCCCCCCATCCCCCCTTTATCAAAGGGGGCTGCCTCAGCAACTTTCCCCCCTTTAGCAAAGGGGGGGCAGGGGGGATTTGATTCCATGTTAAAGATTGACATCCTCTACAGATTCTTTGAACTCTTTGACCTTAAAAATATCCCAAAATCTGAACTGATAATATATAGTGTAAAAAAGAAGAAGGCTGCCGTAACCCCGCCGTATAAGCATTTCCTTGAGGAAAAACTGCTATATGGCCTTTTTCATCATCCGGCATTAAAGGAGTTCTGGGTGAAAGAACTGGGAGAAGAGGCATTTGAAATACTTAACAGAATTTTCCCTGCAACCTGGATACTTGATCCGGCAGAGATGCCTCCTTACGGCGTGATTCCTGATCTCAAAATAGGTGAACGGCCTGTGTTTAACTGGAGAGAGCTTGCAGATGCAACACAGCGCGAGAGGGAATTTGTCATAAAGCCATCGGGCTTTTCAGAACTCGCATGGGGTAGCAGGGGTGTTGTTGCAGGTCATGATATATCGCAGGAAGAATGGAGAGCTGCTTTAAACAGTGCGCTTGAGGACTTTCCTAAAACCCCTCATGTCCTGCAGAAATTTCACAGGGGAAGGCATGTTGAAGTAAACTATCTGGATGAGACATCAGGAGAAATAAAAGTGATGAAAGGCAGAGTTCGTCTTTGCCCCTATTATTTTATAGAAGGCGAGGAAGTCAAATTGAGGGGGATACTGGCTACTATATGTGGTTTGGAAAAAAAGTTGATACATGGGATGGAAGATGCAGTGATAACAGTAGTAAGCGGGCAGGCGTAAGGAATACATAAGGTATAAGGCATAAGGCATAAGGCGTGAGGGTAATCCCCAAGCCTTAAGCCGTAAGCCTTACGCCTAACTGTAGAAGTTAGAAACAAAAAGGAGCACAAAGATAAAATGGAACGGTGGCAGCATATACTTAAAAAGAGCCTGATTAAGGCTGAACAGGTCTCTGAAGAGTTTGGTCTCGACAGGGAAAAGGTTGAAGGGGTCACAGCAGAATATCCTGTAAGGATAAATCCGTATTTTAGGTCGCTGATAAAAGAAAAGGGTGACCCTATCTATAAGCAGGTTGTGCCTGATGAGCGGGAGATTCATGATTATATGGGTATTGTTGACCCTCTTAATGAAGAGGGCGATAGTCCTGTCCCGTCTGTGGTTCACCGTTATGAAGACAGGGCCTTGCTTATGGTTACTCATCAGTGTCCTGTTTATTGCAGATTTTGCACAAGGAAGAGATTTGTTGGCAAGGAGCCTGTGCCGAGGGAGATGGTGCGCAGGGGAATTGATTACATAAGGGATAATACGGAGATTAAGGATGTCATACTTTCCGGCGGCGACCCGCTTCTCCTTAAAGATAAAGAGCTTGAAGAGATATTAAAAGCACTGAGAGAGATACCTCATCTGGATATAATACGCATAGGGACCAGAACACCCGGGGCGCTTCCTCAGCGCATTACACAAAAGCTGTGCCGGATGCTTAAAAAGTATCATCCCCTTTACATGAACATAAACTTCATTCACCCGCGTGAGATTACGAATGAAGTGGCAACAGCATGCGGCAGACTGGCTGATGCCGGTATCCCGCTTGGGAGTCAGACAGTCCTCCTCAAAGGAATAAATGATGACACTGAAACTATTAAAGAACTCATGCAGAAATTGCTTGCAATAAGGGTTAAGCCGTATTATCTTTATCAGGCAGATTTAACGAGAGGTACAGAACATCTGCGTACTCCTGTTGAGAGCGGCCTTAATATAATGAAGGAACTTCA
>JAHFER010000066.1 GCA_023248365.1 Nitrospirota bacterium | reverse complement strand
CGGTATTAGGGCTTGAGCTTACAGCTACCCCGCAGATTGAAAGAAGCGGAGGGGCGGTCAAATTTAAGAATGTTGTGTATGAATATTCTCTGGCTAAGGCTATCCGGGACGGCTTTGTTAAAGAACCGGCAGTGGCTACACGTAAAGATTTTGATCCAGGGCAATATACACCTGAGGATTTAGACAGGATTAAACTTGAAGACGGCATCCGCATTCATGAGGATACAAAGGCAGCACTGGATATATTCGCAAGGGATAACAGGATGCCGCTTGTAAAGCCTTTTGTCCTGGTTGTTGCAAAAGACACGGATCATGCCCGCAGGTTAAGAGAGCTTATTGTATCAGGTGCATTCTTTGAGGGGCATTATGCGGATAAGGTCATGGAAATCCATTCAAATCAGGGCGGAGAGGAAAAGGACGAAAACATTGCTCAACTCCTCTCACTGGAAAGCCCTGACAACAGGATAGAGATTGTAATTCATGTGAACATGCTCAAAGAGGGCTGGGATGTTACCAATCTCTATACCATAATTCCTTTGCGCACGGCTGCTTCAACTACTCTAAGGGAACAGACCATTGGGAGGGGCCTTCGCCTGCCTTATGGAAAACGGACAGGTCATGACAAAGTTGACAAACTTACCATTGTAGCGCATGACAGATTTCAGGAGATTATTGACGAGGCAAACAAACCGGATTCCATTATCAGAAAAGAAAATATCATTACCATTGATGCGGAAGAATTAAGCCGGCCCAGGGAGGTCATTACATCAGTCCCATTGAATGAGAAAAAGATTGAGGATCAGCAGAAGATAATTGACTCGATAGATGAACCGGAAGAGAGGCAGAGGGCACAGATAAGCCTTGAAGTGCATAAGGCAATTCTATATACACTGCCGGAGCTTAATAACAGGGTGGTGAATATCAATGAATTAAAGAGAGATGAGATCAAACAGATAGCGGTTGAGAAGATCAAAGAAAAGATTGCCGCCTCGCCGCAGCAGGCGCTGTTTCAAGCAGAGATGATAAAAGAGGTTGAGGAGGCTTATGAGAGAGTTGTAGAGGAATTTACCGCTAATATTATAGAAATACCGAGGATTCATATTCAGCAGTCTGAAGATGTTAAATCAGGTTTTAAGGATTTTGACCTTGATACCGGAAACCTGAATTATCAGCCGGTATCGGAAGAAATTCTTATCAAAAAGCTGAGGGAACAGGAGAACAATATTGACATTATAATTGGCAGGGGGAGGATTGTTATTGATACCCCTGATAGGATTATTGTTAATGAACTGATTAACTATCCGGAAGTAGATTATGATGCGCAGGCTGATTTATTGTTTAAACTGGCAGGACAGGCGGCATTAAAGTTCAGGACATATCTCAATGAAGATGATTTAATTAATGTGGTTCAGTATAACAAAAGAGAAATCGGCAGATATATCTATTCTCAGTTGATGGAGCATTTTTACTGCGAGACTCCGGGCTTTGAAAAACCGGTTGTAAAGCCTTTTACAAAGATTGAGGAACATAACTTTTTAAAGTACACAAAAGACAGTATCCATCATTTCACAGAAACAATAAATCCAACCAGTTCCATTCCGGCTAAGGTATTCAGCGGTTTCAGTAAGGCCTGTCATATTCTGTACAAGTTTGATTCAAAGACTGAAAAGGATTTTGCAATAATCCTTGAGCAGGATAAGGCAGTTTTAAAATGGCTCAGGCCAGCCCAAAACCAATTTCATATATACTGGAGATATAACTCAAGGCGGTACTGTCCTGATTTTGCAGCAGAGACATCAGATGCTATTTATATGATTGAAACCAAAAAAGAAGGGGCAATAGAAGATACAGATGTTCAGGAAAAGACACAGGCAGCCTTAGAGTATTGCAAGAATGCCACGGAGTTCACAACTGCAAATGGCGGCAAGCCGTGGAAGTATGTATTAATTCCCCACAACGCCGTGCAGATGAATATGAGTTTTGACCATCTGATTAGGAGTTTTGAGGTGTACAGGTTTTAACTAAAAAAGGAGTTTGTTGGCGTTGGCGCTGCGGTTATGTTGGGAGTCACCTCACTCCTATTTCTATTGCAGTGAATGCAAACCCAACAAATTGCCCTCGGTATCCACAACCAGGGCGATGAAGCCGTATTCACCGATAGACATTTTCCCGCGGTGCACATGCCCGCCATATGTAGTAACGAGGGCAGCCTCAATAGCACAGTCTGCGCAACTGAAGTAGACCAGCGTGCTGTTTCCACCTGAAGACACGCCTTCCCTCTTAACCAGAGCGCCACTTGCGCCTGTTCGTTCCATAGACATCGGAAAGCTCCACATCTCGATTCCTGGACTGTTCAGCCGCTCCAGTTTGACCTGAAATACAGATTCGTAAAAGGCCTTTGCACGCGGAATGTCCTGCACATAAATTTCAAACCAAATTACCGGATTGTTGACCATTGTTTTCTCCTTGAAAAGGTTTGACAGGGTTCATAGTGTACTAAATATATATTTATGAATGATGCTGGATATTAATGTTTGGTAAGGAATGCCCTCCTGATCCCATTATTTTCTTCTTAGCCCATTTGGACAGCAAGCATAGAGACCGATCCACCATCGACCCCTTGCACCGGAAAACTGATATGTTCCTTTTCTTTCCTAAGACCAAGCAAATAAAGCAACGGCAGGTAATGCTCCGGCGTCGGAACAGATAACGCAGCGTCACGGCCGAAACTCTCGTAAGCTACAACCTGAGCATTGTCGCCCTTGACCAGCAACTCCCGCACGTGTTTCTCAAATCGCACAGCCCAATCAAAAGGCTCAACCTCATGTTTACCCCATGCGTATGTGTGCAAATTGTGTACAATATTACCGCTACCGATGACTAAAACACCTTCTTCCCTCAGCGATGCGAGCCGTTTCCCCATTTCATAATGGAATAAGGGCGGCTGCCTCTCATCAATGCTAAGTTGCACAATTGGGATATCCGCCCCCGGAAAGACGTGAGTCAGCACCGCCCACGTTCCGTGATCCAGTCCCCAGCTTTCGTCAAGTTCTACTGAAACAGGGGCAAGCAGATCTTTAACACGTCGGGCAAGTTCGGGACTGCCGGGTGCCGGATATTCGACCTGATAAAGTTCTCGCGGGAAGCCGCCAAAATCGTGGATTGTGCGAGGGATGAGATTGGCTGTTACCGCGCAGTCCGGTATGTACCAGTGAGCAGACAGGGCGAGCACGGCACTGGGACGCGGAATCGTTTTACCGATAGAAGCCCAGCCATCAGTGTAAACATTCTTCGATAATGCATTCATCGGATTGCCATGTCCGAAGAAGATAACCGGCATCAGATCCGTCATTTCCCCCCCTCAATTCCTCGTATCAGCACTCCTTTGATTTCGTCAGAGACCAATTGGATCGCTCTCGCATTCCCGACATCACTCTACTTTCCTATTCCAATTTGTTTCATATATGTTGCATTGTCCCAGTACAGCCATTCTTCGATCATGACGCCACCTTTCCAATGCCCTATGGTGCACATAGGAATGCTGAACTTTTTGCCTGTGGGTTGAATGAATTTGCCGTCTCCAATAGGCATAGGCTTGGTGAATGTTCCGGTCATGATACCAGTTACGGCGGTAAAGTCTCCTGAACCGAACTTAATCGGATGCACTTTGATGCTCGTATCAGGTGCGTACACGAACAATGCTTTAAGGTCCTCAATATGCTTTTCTATGCCATTCGTGTGATGTCCATCGGGCCAGTTAACAATGACATCCTTCGAATGACTCTCGTGCAGCCTTGTCCATTCCTGATTGCTGAAGACAACAAAATCCAGAGTGTCAAAGGTCTCTATATTACTATCGATCGTTGCCTTCTCATCGGTATACTTTTTTATCTCTTTCTGCATTTCAGGCGAGTAACCGCTCTCAGTCGAGCTACCTGCAAACGTTGAGGGGATTATCAACCAGAAAAATAGTACTGCTGTTAAACCTGCGCTACGAGCTAATTTCTTCATTCTTGTTCCTCCTTTTCCTGTAATAGGGTCACAATATTGAGTAATCTTGCATGGGTCATGGGGTCAGGTCTTGAAATATCACTTTTTACCTCCTTCATCCTTATAACGCCTTACTTATCGTAGTATAATGTATTCCCAAATAATCAGCAATCTCTTTTAATGTGTATCCAAATCTCAGGTGCGCTATACGTATATTTGTGTTTCTTATTACCTTGTCTGTTCCTGCAGAGTCCTCAAATACCTCTGACAATGACGGCCTGCCCACATATCTCTGCTGTCTTGGTATCTCTTTTATCTTTTCTTTACCAGCTAACAATTCCCTGAATTTCTCGATAAACCCTTCTTCTCCAAGCAATATCTGCCCATGAACTTCTTTCAATGGAGACTCTTTTTGCATCCCTTCTCTCACAAATACTTTATATTCCTTTTGTGCAGTTTTCCTTTCATTTCCAAATTGACCCAAAATCCAGTCAACTTTGAGACATGCCGGGGTCTTCTTTAATCCACAGGTTGCGGCATAGCTGCTCCATTTCCAATCTTCGGGCCTTTCCACTATCCTTGCCCTTATAGGATTTAGTACTATATAGCGGCAAAGCTCAAGAAGGTGATTCTCTTTCTGAATCAGGATTGCCTTAAATCTGCCCTGAAATACATGCCCTGTCTTTTTATGTCTACGGTTATATGCCTGGGTATAGACGCCGTTTAATTGCCTCATCCCTATTGAAAGGTTGGCATCAGGAGTCTCTATGAGAAGGTGGTAATGATTGCCCATAAGACAATATGCGTGGCATAGCCAGTTGTATCTTTTTACAACAGAGTCAAGCACCTCAAGGATTTTTTCCCTATCCTGGTCATCCTTAAATATTTTTTCCCTTGCGTTGCCGCGTGAAGTAACATGATATACTGCTTCAGGGTATTCTATTCGTAACGGTCTGGTCATTTGCCATTATCATAACAAACCATTTCTTATATTTCAAGACCTGACCCCATTAATTTTTCCGTGAAGCTTGTCCCTGCATGTAGTAATCAGGGAGCGCCGTCATTCCCGTGGAAACGGGAATCCAGAACTAAGCCATTGCTCTGGATTCCCACTTTCGTGGGAATGACGAAATCGGCTTTCTTAAGACTTTTACAAAAACCTCTAAGTTCATGGTGCAGTTAAATGCCTTTTTAGGTTAATATGTACCGGCGAAGGACAGATTCCATGGCCATCAGGTGCATCTCTATCCGTTCTTCCAAAGGAAAACGGGTTGGTGATTCGAAGGTAAAACAGCGTCTCATGCCATGAAGATAGAGATATAAGGGCAGAGGAAGATCAACTCTCATTAAAGGAAATTTTTCCCCATCTTTCTGAGGACAAATCACCCCTCCACAATTTGAGAACCCATCAATATGTTCTCTTTGGTCAACCGGATATTTCAGTGACATGTCCTTTATAATCCCCTCTGCAAGGCTATTGTATTCCTTTCCGTGAACTTCATAGAGATAAAATCCTTCTCCATCAATGTCCTCATGGAGATCCATAAATACATCAAATCTCCTTCCGATTAAGGCACTCTGGATTATTGAAACCTCTTCAGGTATGATTTTACTGCCAAACTTACGATTGAGGTCTATGCCCATACTATTTTCCCTTTTGCCGCTTTCGTAACCAGCAGGATTAGTACAGGGGAAGATGGTAAATCTGTACCTCTGTCCCCACTCTTTAATACCTTTCACGTCCCTTTCAAGGAAACGCAGGAGTGCTTCTACACCTGCAGGTTCATCACCATGTATACCTGCTGAAAGAACAACACTTTTATCTCCTTCACCATAAGATAACATATAGAGAGGATATCCTCCTTTTATTCTGCCTGTAATTTCTTTTTTTATCCCCTTGATATTGTTTATCCTCTCTGTCAGAGAATTGTATTGTAACAATTTATAAAATGTCCTTTCTTTTTTTATGAGTCTCTTTTCTTAACTTCAATGCAGGCTAACGCATAGGCCGTCCGCTGGAGTGATTGTTATGCGTGTCTCATTTGCTTCAATATCTTATTGTATTCGGAATGCGTGCCAATCCAGAACCAAATTATATCTTCACCTTGAATGATACCAACAGTTCTATAGTCTTTTGTGATTCTTACTGAAAATATGGGACGTGTAGAATGGACTTGTTTGAAGTGCAAACTTGGATAATATGGGTCTTCTTGAAATTGTTTATAAGCCTCTTTTGCCCGTTTCCTGATTGTTCCAGGCAACCCGGCATAGCGCTTCCAAAAACGCTCCGTTGTTTTTGAGTTCATAGGCGATCAATATCCAGAGGCCTTGTTTTGCCTTTCTTATGCTCTGCCAGAGCCTCGTCAGCGAGTTTATCAAGGACATCTTCCGATTCGGCAAACATTAGCTCCCATTTCTTCTCTGCCTCTAATTCTTCAAGCACCCATTTCGCAAGAGCGTTTTGATCGACAACCGGCAATCTCGATGCTTCCTTAAAGGCTTTTTCAAGCAATTTTGTCATTATTCACCTCTTTTCTATTTTTGCTTATATTATCACGGCTTATCGTTTGCGTAAAGCCATAAAATAGCTCTTTGTTCCGCTATACGATCATATCTATGGTACAGACATTTTTGTCGTACGAACTGAGGTCAGGCATGAAATCTGCATATTTTTAATTATTGTTATTTGATGGCCTCGTAAAAAGTCAGGGAAGCGGACGGCTTTGTAAAAAGCTCCATGTGCAAGGCGCACAAATCCTGAGGAATGAGGCGTACTTTGTTGCTACGCCGCAATGACGAAGGATGCAGCGCAACGCCGCAGATGGACGTTTTACGAAGCCGTCTTATTTCAGTCAATCAATAAACCATAGGAGGAGAAAACAATGAGCAGCAAGAAGATTACATGGGAATGGTTATCCGCAGTAATTCTATCCCTATTTATGTTTAGCATTCCCGCATTTGCAGGCGACCTGAATCCCGGCGCACCGCCGGCGCCGACGATGAAGACGCTTGATCAGATTCCGCCGACATGGGACCAGGCGCTTACGTCATCCGAGCGGTTTAAACTGGTGTTGGGTGGCGCAGGAGTGCTGGACAAGGAGACAGGGCTTGTATGGGAGCAGTCGCCAGGAACGGTAACCTATACCTGGGATTGGAGTGGTAATAATGCCGCATACAGTTGTATTAACAAGGCGGTAGGCGGGCGAAAGGGGTGGAGGCTGCCTTCACTTCAGGAGCTGGCAAGCCTGCTGGACACATCTGTCTCCGGAACCCCTAAACTCCCGATCGGTCATCCCTTCACGAATGTGCAGTCGTCCTACTACTGGTCGGCTACTACATTCGCCGACGGGCCAGCGGTTGCGTGGAGCGTGGACATCGCCAGCGGCCTCGTAAGCACCTTCAATAAGATCGCCGCGTACCCTGTGTGGTGCGTGCGGGGTGGACAGGGCAATGATGCTCAGTAAGTTGGTCATTGGAGTGATTTGATTATTTTTTAGATGGATTTCTATATATGATAAAAGGGGGCAGATAATGAGTGGTGTAAGATTACATACGGTTTTCATATTGATAATGATGGCCTTGATTGCGTGTATGGGCGGCGCTGTAAGCCATGCGGGTAACATTGATCCAAATAATGACGGCTCATCTTTTGCATATGGAGAAAATATCGGGTGGTTAAATCTAAAACCCTCATTTGGCACTGGGATAACCGTAACCAATTCTGCGGTGACCGGTTATGCCTGGGGTGAAAATATCGGGTGGATAAATCTAAGCCCTCAAAATGGTGGTGTGTTCAACGATGGCGCCGGTAATCTCTACGGTAATGCCTGGGGTGAGAATGTGGGGTGGATCAACTTCGCCCCGGCAGGGGGCGGGGTCACCATAGATCCCAATACAGGAATATTCTCCGGTAAGGCCTGGGGCGAAAACGCAGGCTGGGTCAGCTTTAGTTCCACAGGTGCAGCCCCTTTCAGCGTAAAGACATCCTGGAGGTCTATGCTCAGT
>JAHFER010000065.1 GCA_023248365.1 Nitrospirota bacterium | reverse complement strand
ATTATAGTAGTACAGTGAAATAACCTTACGCTCCTTATCCGGAAGTTTTTCTATAGCAGTTACTAACGACTTCTTGGTATCTTTTTTGAGTAGTAGTGATAAAGGATCACGGCCTTCGGCTGCGCCTATATACTCAAAAACATCTCTGTCATTATCAAGATTGACACCTAAATCCTCTATACTTACCATAGAAGATGCATGGGCCTGCGTCAGAAAATCCTGATATTCAGAGATTGACATATTTAAGTGAGAGGCAATTTCATCCTCTGCAGGAGGCCTGCCAAGCCTTTTCTCAAGTTCGATAATAGTCTTATAGAGCAGCCCGGATTTTTCTTTCACAGATCTCGGTACCCAATCCATCGCACGTATCTCATCCAGCATTGCACCTCTGATTCTAAACTCAGCGTAAGTCTTGAACATGGTCTCTTTGCCTGGATCATATTTGTCCATTGCATCCATGAGTCCAATTATTCCGGCGCTCATCAGGTCATCTATATCAATATCCGGCTGCAATCTGTATGAAAGCCTGTAGGCCATATATTTTATCTTAGGTCCGTATTCCTGGATCAGCTTATCTCTCATATCAGGATCAATAATCCCCTTTTTACTCTTGTCTGCCTTCCTCTTGTACACATCTACTTTATTAATTGTCTTTTCCATGACATCACTCCTTCTTTAAATGAGGACTTGTAATCCATGTCCTCTTTTGTCTATATATCAAATCTTACTCCAGTCTGTTTGCCCCATCAGCCTCTTCCACATAAACTGGATATTCCCTTTAAGATGTGTATTTACCGGCCACTCACTTATCTTTTTAGCCAGTTCAATAAAGCACTTACTTGCATTAGACCATGGATAAAGGTCAAGTACAGGTCTCTGTTCCATCACTGACAATACAACATGCTTATCCTTAAGAACGTACCCTAAGTAATCAATGGAAATATTCAAAAATCTGTCGGCAGCAGTACTGAGTTTTCTGTAAACATCTTTTCCTTCAGAAGAATCATTGACCATATTTACCAATAACTTAAAATGGGACTCCCCGTATTGTGTATGCAACACCTTCATTACAGCATAGGCATCTGTTAAGGAGGTAGGCTCAGGCGATGCTACGACAATAATATCCTGGGCGGCAGTGTTAAAATACATAACATTACTTGAGATACCAGCGGCTGTATCTATGAGCATTATATCAATGGAATCATCAATCTTATCGAACTCTGTAAGCAAGTTTAGTTTCTGAGTCGGAGTAAGTTCTGACAACTCCTGCACACCTGAACTTGCAGGAAGGATCATCATCCCGCCCGGACCTTTGGTTATGACATCAGAGATGCCAATTTCTCCATTTATAACATGGTGCAGATTGTACACAGGTGTAAGACCCAGCATTACATCGAGATTTCCCAATCCCATGTCAGCATCCAGAACAAGTACCCTCTTACCAAGTTTAGTCAATGACAGTGCAAGGTTGACGACAACATTAGTCTTTCCAACTCCCCCTTTGCCGCTGGTTACGGATATAACCTTTACCCTGTTTTGATTTACATCCATGTCACTTTTAATAAACTTCTTATTCATCATCTCCTTCAATGATATAGCCTGATCCATTTAGCCCCCTCTGTTGTAATCCACGGTACTTGCAACTTAATGACTGTTTACAGGTTCCATACCAAGTATCAATCTGCTTAAACGTTCAGGCGCAGCAAGTTCAATATCCTCAGGAACGCGCTGACCTGTAGTAAGATATGACAATGGTTTCTGTGCCTTAATCATCGCATTAAACATGGTCCCAAATTTATCAGTCTCATCTAATTTCGTAAATAATAACGCATCTACAGGGATTTCTTTAAACTGATTCAGTATGTCCGACAATACACCATCACTGCTTGTTGAGGATAGTACAAGGTAACAATCTAATTTGAGTTTCTGAGTCCACATCTCTTTTATTTCTTTAATATACTCACTATCTTTGTGATTCCGGCCTGCAGTATCTATCAAAATAATATCAGCATCCTTTCTCTTTTCTATAGCCCCTGGTAATTCTTCAGGTGTTAATACAACATCAACAGGGAGTCCTATTATCTTTGCATAAATCTTAAGCTGTTCAATGGCCCCTATTCTGTATGTATCAAACGTAATAAGAGCCACCTTCTTTTTATCAACCAATGTATACCTGGCGGCAATCTTGGCGATAGTGGTTGTTTTCCCCACGCCTGTAGGGCCAACAAATACTGCAAGCTTCTGCCCCTTCTCAATATTGTATACAGGGCCTGATACCTTGATTTGCTTTTGAATAAGTTCATACCCAAGTCTGTTAATCTGCTCAAAATTATTCTTTTGCTCTTCAGTAAGTCTGGCATCAAGGATCCTGACAATCCTGCCTGAAAGAGTAATATCAATTCCACCTGATAAAAGTTTTCTGTAAAAAAATACAAGATGATCCGAAAGACCTTTTAATTGTTCATTCTCTCCGCTCCGCAATAGTTCCTGTACGTAGCTCTTTAAGACGCCGATTTCGGTCCTGACCTCACGGAGTTCAACAGGAGTTCCAGCGGAATCAGCCCTGATCTTGTTAACCTCAGCTTTCAGAAACTCTTCTGATGCAACATTGTCTTTAACTGAAACCTGGGCCTGGTAAGCAGCAGACACTCTGTCTTTTACCTTTTCTGTATAGTCTCTGGCTGCAACCACCTCTACTACCTGCCTGCTAAACATACCAAATATTCCATTTCCTCTCCTGATCTCTCGCGTGGATAATATAACTGCATCAGGGCCGAGGTCGCTTTTTATAAGTTTAATAGCCTCCTGCATGTCAACTGCTTCATACTTTTTAATCTGCATCGTTATACCTCACTATATTGATTGGTTGTAAGCCCACAACTGATGAAACCTCGTTTGAAGACATAACAACGATGTTAGGGATAAACTTTTCAAGAAACTTTCTCAATGAACTCCTTATTGCGGGTGATGTTAGAAGCACAGGATAAATTCCACTCCTGTTTGCAGCTTCGATAAATCCCTTTAGCTGATTTATAAAGCTATGGGCCATTCGCGGCTCTATTGAAATGTGCATTCCCTGAGAAGTCTGCCGGACAGATGCCCCTATCTTCTCTTCAAATACAGGGTCAATTGTTATTACATGGAGATTATTCTCATTCTGGTACTGCATAGTAATAGCCCTTGAAAGGCATGAACGCACATATTCCGTTAAAATCTCAGGGTCTTTTGTCAGAGACGCATAATCAGCAAGAGTTTCAAGGATTGTACGGAAATCTCTGACAGGAACTCTCTCCCGTAAGAGGTTCTGCAGCACTTTTACAACTATACCAAGAGGGAGAAGGTTCGGGACAAGTTCTTCAACCACCTTTGGATACCTTTTCGCAAAGTTATCAAGCAATGACTGAATCTCCTGTCTTCCGATAAGCTCATATGAATGAGACCGAATCACCTCGGTCAGATGAGTTGCAATTACAGTAGAAGGATCTACAATAGTAAATCCTGAGATTTCAGCCCTTTCTTTATCCTGAGGTAATATCCATAAAGCCGGAAGACCAAATGACGGTTCCGTAGTTGGAATCCCCTGTATTCCTTTTTCCACGCCTTCGGGATTCAGGGCAAGAAAACGATCCATAATAATCTCTCCGCCCGCTACTACAGCGCCTTTGATTATTATGGCATATTTATTAGACTCAAGCTGGAAACTGTCCCTTATATGAATTGGAGGGATTAATATCCCCATTTCAGATGCAAACTGGTGGCGTACAGCCTTTATTCTCTCTACTAATTCACCCTTTTGCTCGATATCTGCCAGTGCTATGAGGCCATATCCAAGGTTTAATTCCATTATATCAAGCGGAGGAATCAGGTCAGTCTCTTCCTTTGGCAGTTCGGCCTTTGGCTCAGTCCCCGGTCTGACCTCCTTTTTAGAGGTCTCATGCGCTGTCCATAAACCCTCTTCCTCCATCGTTGCTTTCATATTATAAGAAACCCATGCTACAAATGCTGTAATTAATGAGAAGAGTATAAATGGGATGTGCGGCAAACCTGGTATTAATCCAAAAAAGAAGATAATACCGGCGCTGATAGCAATAGCCTTGGGATGAACAAGCAGTTGCTTTGTAATCTCACTTCCGAGATTTGAGTCAGAGGCGGCACGTGTAACTATTATACCGGCAGACGTAGATATTATAAGCGCCGGTATCTGGCTTACAAGACCATCTCCAACTGTAAGTAATGTATAATTTTGGGCTGCAACACTAATACTCAAACCATGTTGTAATATCCCTATAATAAGGCCGCCAGCGATATTGATTAATGTTATGATAATACCTGCTACGGCATCACCTCTTACAAATTTACTTGCGCCATCCATTGCGCCATAGAATTCCGCCTCTCTTGCAACTGCTGTCCTCCGTCTCCTTGCCTCAACATCGTCTATCTGTCCTGCATTAAGGTCTGCATCTATGCTCATCTGTTTACCAGGCATTGCATCGAGGGTAAACCTTGCGGCAACTTCAGCAATTCGTCCGGCGCCCTTTGTGATTACGACAAAATTAATAATAACAAGGATCACAAAGATTATTATTCCAACAGCATAATTCCCGCCCACAACAAAATTACCGAACGCCTTAATCACCTTGCCGGCGGCATCAGAGCCCTCATGTCCTTTAAGCAGGATCAACCTTGTGGAGGCCACATTCATTGACAATCTTGCAAGGGTCGTAACAAGAAGCACAGACGGGAATACTGAGAACTCAATAGGTTTTAATATATACATTGATACAAGCATAATAACAATAGAAAAGGTAATACTGAACGAGAGCAGTATATCCATGACAAAAGGTGGAATTGGTACAATCATTACCACAACAATACCCAGAACCAGCAGGCCTAATGCCATATCACTGTTTTTGGCCAGCGTTATAATGATGCTGTTATTATTTGTTTTCTTTGCTACTGCCTCTGCCATATCTCACCCTTATTTCCCATCACACATAACCCATTACACATGACTCATTACTTGTTATATTTTCCTCTTCAGCCTGTACACATAAGCCAGTATCTCTGCAACAGCCTTATAAAGATTCTCTGGGATCTCTTCCCCTATTGCTGCCACTTTGAAGATCGCACGTGCCAGTGGTTTATTTTCCACAACGACTACACCATTGGCCCTTGCTATCTCCTTTATCTTCTCTGCAATTAATCCTGCCCCTTTCGCTACTACCTTGGGAGCGCCCATGTCTTCACGTTTATATGAGATTGCAATAGCCAGATGAACAGGGTTTGTTATTACAACATCTGCCGTAGGAACACTTGCCATCATACGCTTCCTGGACATCTGAAGCTGAAGAGCCTTGATCCTTGACTTGACATTTGGATCTCCTTCCATCTGTTTAAACTCTTCTTTAATCTCTTCCTTTGTCATCTTCAGGCTCTTTGTGTGCTGCCATCTTTTAAATCCATAGTCTATAGCTGCAAGTATTACCAGCACTCCCCCGGTCCATGTCAAAAGCCTCACAACAATTCTTCCGGAATATGACATGATATACGGGACATCAGTTTCAATCAGTAACGGAAAGTTATAAAACTCCCGTTTGATAAGTACATACGCAGTATACCCGACTATAATTACCTTTATTGAAGATTTAACTAATTCCATTAATGAATTCAGGGAGATTATCCTTTTGACCCCTTCTAAAGGATTAATGCGGTTTAAGTTCAATTCCATTGACTTGGCAGAAAACATAAAACCAACCTGAAGAATATTGGAAGCAACACCGGCTGAAACTATCACAAATAAGAACGGCGATAATATAAAAAATATTCTCTTAATTATATTCACTCCAAAAGGATATATATTCTCATTTGTCAGCTCCATAGTACCGCTTGAAGATAGTATGCCTGTTGTCATCTCAAGAAAATTTGCATATATCCTGGGAAATATAAAATAAAGCGCCATTGTACCCATTAGCAGAACCGCAACAGATGGTATCTCATGACTTCTTGCTACCGACCCTTTTTCGCGCGCCTCCTGGGCACGTTTAGGGGTAGCTTGTTCTGTCTTTTCCATATCCTGTTCAGCCATCTTATCTCCCCATAATAGTCAACATATTCAGCATATTCCCCTGCATGTCTTCAAATATCCTTTGCATCAAATACCCAAAAAGCGGAAGAGAAAGGCTCATGATGATTAATCCGGATATAATTGTTATTGGAAAGCCAATTGCCATTAAATTCATTTGCGGCATTGTTTTTGATACAATACTCATGGCCACATTGGTTATTAGTAATGCCACCATAACAGGCGCGCCAATCTTGATGGCAAGAATAAATATCTCTCCGACAAATCTTACAACACTATTTAACAGCTCTCCTGATAACGCAAACCGTAAAGGAGGGATTATATTAAAACTCTCTGCAATGGCAGCAAGGAAATAGTGATGGGCATTTATTGATAAAAATATCAGGGCACAGAGCAGCGACTGGAATGTACCTACAATTGGTACCTGAGCGCTCGTCTGCGGATCAATTACATTTGCAATCGAAAATCCCATCTGAACCCCCATTATATCCCCTGCAATATCAACGGCCGTAAAGATCAGTTTGGCCAGAAGACCTATTATAAAACCTATCATGAATTCTCCGCCTATTGCCATAACCATAGTCGAAATATTGTCAGGTTTGATATTGTTATCAATATTTACAATATGCATTAAGATCATAGTTATAAAAAATCCAAGCCCTATTTTAAATCCCTTTGGTACATTCTTGGCCCCTATGACCGGAATGCTAAACAGCATAGATGCAACTCGTACAAATATTAAGATAAAGGAACTAATGTTTATATCCATTCAGTCTTTAACTTTCTAACGAACATACATAGGTATATTCGTAAATAAATTGGCTGTAAATCCAAGCATCACCCTTAGCATCCACGGGAAGAAGAGCAGTAATGCCAGAAACGTTACAATTATTTTTGGAACAAATGTTAATGTCGCCTCATTAATCTGCGTTACAGCCTGGAATACACTTATTAATATTCCGACTATAAGACTGAGCAGTAACATTGGGGCAGATATTAAAATTACTGTCTCAAGAGCGCTCTTGCCTATGGTGATGATAAGTTCAGGTGTCATTTTCCCTTAACCAAAGCTCTTAACTATGGAACCAATTATCAGGTACCATCCATCTACAAGCACAAACAACATCAGCTTAAAAGGCAGAGATATCATTACAGGAGGGAGCATCATCATTCCCATTGACATAAGAACACTGGCAACTACCATATCAAGCACAAGAAATGGTATGTATAGTAAAAAACCGATCTGAAAAGCGGTTTTAAGCTCACTGATCATAAAGGCCGGAATTATCACATATGTAGGGACCTCAGAGACATCCTTTGGGTTTTTTATCTTCGCCATATCAATAAAAAGGGCGAGGTCTTTTTCCCTGACCTGCTTCAACATAAACCCTCTGATCGGCACTATTGCCCTGTCAAAGGCTACGGACTGAGTTATCTCATTCGCCATAAGCGGCTGGACAGCCTCCGCATTTATCTTATTCCAAACCGGAGACATAATGAAAAAGGTAAGAAAAAGAGACAGACTGACAATGATTTGGTTAGGAGGAATCTGCTGTGTTCCAAGCGCCTGGCGCAGAAGAGAAAGAACAACCGCTATCCTGGTAAATGAGGTTACCATAACTAAAATTGCAGGAGCAAGGGATAGTATCGTAAGGAGAAACAGGATCTGCATGGTAACAGCAGTTCCGCCTGTTCCCTGATTCCCGCCGATGCTGATATTTATATTGGGCAAAGGCATTCCGCCCCCTGCTGCTTCTGCCGCAAATGCCATCCTTACCGGAAACATCAGTGTGACAATTGCCACAAAGGCCGTCAACAGCAAACGTTTAAAATACTTATGCCTTTTCCCAAAGCTCATCATTTATCTCGGCCTTTCTTTCTGTGGTTTCATCCGAAACTACCGTTTCAAATCCCCCCTCACC
>JAHFER010000064.1 GCA_023248365.1 Nitrospirota bacterium | reverse complement strand
CATATTGGAGATACCTCCCTGATAGATCAGATCCACTATAAGCTTTAGCTCATGAAGGCATTCAAAATATGCCATCTCCGGAGAATATCCTGCCTCAGTAAGTGTCTCATAACCGGCCATTATAAGTGCAGTTGCGCCGCCGCACAGAACTGCCTGTTCACCGAAAAGATCGGTCTCTGTTTCTTCCCTGAAATTAGTCTCTATAATACCAGCCCTGCCGCCGCCTATAGCAGATGCATAGGCAAGCGCTACATCTTTTGTATCCTTAGACGGGTCCTGATGTACTGCTATGAGGGTTGGAACACCGCTCCCCTTTGAATACTCATGCCTGACAAGATGTCCGGGCCCCTTTGGAGCTGCCATAAATACATTTATAGAGGCATCAGGAACGATCTGTCCAAAGTGAATATTGAATCCATGACCAAAACAGAGATATGCTCCTTTTTTCATGTTAGGCCCGATCTCCTCCCTATAGAGATCCCCCTGCAACTCATCGGGAACAAGTACCATAACAACATCAGCAAGCCTTACCGCCTCTGCCACTGAAAGTACCTCAAAGCCGGCTGACTCAGCCTTTTTCCATGAGCCGCCTCTCCTTAAACCGATTACAACCTCAACGTCTGACTCTTTCAGGTTTTTTGCATGGGCATGCCCCTGACTTCCGTAACCTATGATTGCAACCTTCTTATCCCTGATATACTTTAACTCCACATCTTTGTCATAATAAATATTCATCTATCCTCCTGTTTAGTTCCAATAGTCCAATTAGTTCTATTAGTTTCATTAGTTCTATTGGTTTCTAACCAATTAGACAAATTGAACCAATTAAACCAATAAGACAATTCCAATTTTAACCTACGCCCGCAGTTTTTTTACCTCCTGGATTGCCGGTACTTTCATATCTTCCCTTGCTATTGCTATCTTTCCTGTTCTTACAATCTCCTTTATTCCAAGAGGACGGAGCAGATTAAGAATCGCATCAATCTTATTCTCATCCCCGGTAATCTCAATTGTGTATGAGGTTGGTGTGGAATCAACCACCCTGGCCCTGAATATCTCCGTAATTCTAAGCGCCTCACTCCTGTCTTCTGACCTGCTGGTATGAATTTTTATAAGCGCTGCTTCACGCACTATATAATCTTTCTCAGAGAGGTCAACTACCTTTATTACATCAATCAGTTTGTTCAACTGCTTTATTATTTGTTCGATTATACGTTCATCACCTTTTGTCACTATTGTTATCTGTGACGTTGAAGCATCCATAGTAGTCCCAACGGATATGCTCTCAATGTTAAATCCCCTGCCGCTAAAAAGTCCTGCAACCCTGGAAAGTACACCGAATTTATTTTCAACTAAAATACTTATTATATGCTGCATGAAAAATTATCTCCTACGCCGGAAGCACTGAGTTCTTTTTCTCTTTCTTGGCTATTGCCTTCCCCTTTTCAACCTTTGCCGGTTCTCCAAAAATCATTTCCGCATTCCCGCCGCCTGCCGGAACCATTGGGAAAACATTCTCACCCGGGTCTACAATAAAGTCCATCAAAACCGGACCATCTGTGCTGATGGCCTCTTTTATTACCGCCTCTACCTCTGACGGGGATTTAGCCCTTAACCCTTTTATTCCATATGCCTCTGCAAGTTTAACAAAATCGGGAATGGTATTTAGAATACTTCCTGAATAATGCTGACTAAAGAATAATTCCTGCCATTGCCTTACCATTCCAAGACACCCATTATTTATAATCGCAATCTTTATTGGCAATTTGTTTATCGCAATCGTTGCGAGTTCCTGTAAATTCATCTGGAAACTGCCGTCTCCGGCTACGTTAAAAACAAGTTTATCAGGGCAGGCGAACTGTGCGCCAATGGCCGCTGGTAATCCAAACCCCATGGTTCCCAATCCGCCGGAGGTAATGGAGGTCCTCGGCCTGTCAAACTTGAAATACTGGGCTACCCACATCTGATGCTGTCCTACATCAGATGCAACAATAGCATCACCGCCTGATTGCTCATATATCTTTTCTATAACGTACTGCGGCTTTATAATCTTATTACTCTTTTTATAAGTCAGAGGATGTTCCTTCTCCCACTCTTTTACCTGCGAGTACCAGGGCTCTCTTTCCTTGATTAATTGATTTTTATTTTCTTCAATCATCCTGATTTCTTTGTTTAATTCCATTAGTACATTCTTAACATCCCCGACAATAGGTATATCTACATGGATATTCTTTCTGATGTTTGTTGGATCTATATCAATGTGTATAAACTTCGCCTTTGGCGCAAACTCACTAACCTTTCCTGTAACCCTGTCATCAAACCTCGATCCTATGGCAATAACCAGGTCTGAATCATGAATACTCATATTCGCGGCATACGTTCCGTGCATTCCGAGCATACCCAGAAAAAGAGGATGTGTGCCTGGAAATCCGCCTAGTCCCATTAAAGTAAGGGTAACAGGAATCTTATTAATTTCTGCGAGTTCTTTCAATTCATCAGAGGCATTTGAGAGTATAACACCACCGCCTGCATATATTACCGGTCTCTTTGCCTTCATTATGGCCTGTGCGGCCTGCTTAATCTGCCATTTATTGCCATAATAAGTCGGGTTATAACTTCTCAAAGATACCTTCTCCGGATATTCAAAATCAGCCCTTGCACCTGAAATATCTTTTGGAATATCTAAAAGCACAGGTCCTGGCCTGCCGGTGCTCGCAATGTAAAATGCCTCTTTTATAGTCATTGCAAGTTCATCAACACTCTTAACAAGAAAATTATATTTAGTACACGGCCTTGTAATGCCAACAATATCAGCCTCCTGAAAGGCATCATTACCGATCATCCTTGATGCTACCTGTCCTGTGATAACTATGAGTGGAATAGAGTCCATGTGGGCATTTGCAATAGCAGTAACAGTGTTTGTAGCGCCTGGACCGGATGTAACAAGCGCAACACCTGGCCTCCCTTTTGCCCTTGCATAACCATCCGCAGCATGAGCAGCGCCCTGCTCGTGGCGGGTCAGTATGAATTTAAGGTCCTTTTCATTGTAAAGGACATCAAATATCTGTAGTACCACTCCACCGGGCATACCAAAGACAGTATCAACCCCTTCTTTTTTTAAAGACTCTATAAGTATCTCAGCCCCGCTGATTTTCATAACTTTCCTCTCAAAATTGGTTACATACTAACACAAATTATCACAGAGCGTCAACAGATGGGATGGATGGAAATCCCCCTCCCTTAATTCCCTCCCCTTCAAGGGGAGGGTCAGGGTGGGGATGGGGTCGTTAAAGAATTTAACGCCTGACTTACCTTTTTATAAAGTACCGTTGGTGATATAGGCTTGGGTATAAAGTCCGAGCCATACAACTGTATCTTGTTAACCTTTTCAATATCCAATGAATACCCGCTTGTAAAAATAACCTTTACATCAGGTCTTATCTTTCTTATCTCTTCATAAGAGTCTATTCCATTCTTGTTTGGCAGCACAATATCAAAAAATAAGAGTCGAACAGAGTCCTTGTTTTCCATGAATTTCATTAATGCATCCTCTCCATCAACCGCCTCTATAACATTATACCCGAATTCCCTAAGTGTATTTGCCATAACATTACGGACTTCCTCTTCATCCTCTGCAATCAGTATAGTGAACTTCTTTTCTTTTTGAATGGAAAAGGTAATGGGCATTCTTTTATCGCTTAACATCTTTGTTATTGGAATATAAATATTGAATATTGTACCTTTCCCGGGTTCACTGTATACGTCTATAAATCCATTGTGCTGTTTGATTATCCCGAATACTATGGATAACCCGAGTCCTGTCCCCTTGCCTACCTCTTTTGTTGTAAAGAAAGGATCAAAGATCTTCATCTTTAACTCCTCATCTATTCCTGTTCCAGTGTCTGAGAAGGTTATAAGCGCATAATCTCCAGGTTCACCATAACCATGAAGAGTAATATATTTTTCATCAAGGGTTATAAGACTTGTAGACAATGTTAAGATGCAGCCCTCAGGCATGGCATCTTTTGAATTGGTAGCCAGATTCAGCATAACCTGCTCTATCTGAGAAAAATCAGCCTTCACCTTTAATTCATTATCAGTAAGAGATATTTTAACTGTAATTTCTTCCCCTATAATCCTTGCTATCATCTTTCCTGAACTCTTAATTATCTCATTCAAATTATAAACATCCATATTCATCTGATGCCTTTTACTGAAGGTAAGTAATCCTTGTGTAAGATTGGCTGCCTTACCACAAAGGGCAAGGATATTACCTGTGTTTTTCTTTATCAGTTCATCACTTTCCCTTTTCATAAGCAGGATTGTGCCATACCCTATAATCGCAGTAAGAATATTATTAAAGTCATGGGCTATACCGCCTGCGAGCAGGCCGATTGCCTCCATCTTCTGTGCCTGTATAAGCTGCTGCTGCATTTCATAGCGCAAGTCCTCTGCATTTTTTTGCTGAAATAGAGGACCAAGCTGAGCCGTAACTGCCCGGACAATATCTATAACTTTTTTATCCTCTCCCCGCAGATCTGACATAAAGAATATCAGGACGGCAAGTACATCCTCACCTGCAATAATAGGAACTCCCAGACAGGCCTTTATACCAACCTCCACAGCAATTTTTGAACGGCTAAATTGGGTATGATCAGAGGTAATATCTTTCAGCCATTCTATTCTCTTTGTCAACCAGACACGTCCTGGTAACCCAACACCCTTCGGGAAGGTATAATTCTTACTGAGATCATAGAACCTCTTTACATCATCATCCCGGTAATAACATATTGAGCTATATTCAAGGAAACTCCCATCAGAACACGGGAACCATACCTCACCAAAACTCCAGCCGGCAAACTCACAAATCCTTGCCAGCGCTTCTTTCAATGCAGAGTCGAAATCTCCTGACGTTGCTATGGACATGGATATATTCTTTAAGAGATTATTCTCATCCTCCATCTGTTTTCGTTCTGTTATGTCTGTAGAAATACCGCAAGTAGCAAAAGGGACGCCACAGGAATCAAACACCGGAACCTTGATTGAAATGTAGTAATGAAGGCTGTTTTCCTGCGGGACAGACTCATCAAACCTGACAGGACGTTTTACCTTTAAGACCTCAATATCATTTGTACGAAATGAAGAAGCAATATTTTCCGGAAAGATATCAAAGTCTGTTTTACCCTTGATTCCTTCTTTAGTTATATGAAACAACTCTGCAAATCTCTTGTTTATCAGAAGGTACCGCCCTTCCCTGTCCTTGAGGTAGATAACTGCTTCAGAGTTATCAATTATGGCACTCAACTGTCCTTCATTTTCTACTAGTAATTTGGTCCTTTCCTTTATATCCCGTGCCATTCTGTTAATGGAAGAAGAGACTACCCCTATCTCATCACCTGTTTCAACAGGTATTACAACATCATAGTTTCCACCGGCTATGTTTTCTGCAGCAGTGTAGACTTTGCGGAGCGGCAAAACCATTTTTTTAAATATATAAAGAGAGTACAGCAGGATCAGGCCAATCACAAATGTTCCGCCGGTCATTGCATTCCTGCGCATAGGCTCAAGAGGCGCAAACCCTTCGCTTGAATCAATTTCAGCAAGCAGCGTCCACTTCATTGAAGGGATACACATAGACGAACCCGCAACCTCTACTCCACGGTAGTCTTTATAAAACCCTTTTGATTCTTTATTAGTATTCAGACAATCATTCACAGGAAATGAATTAACCCCAACTTTTAAAATAGCATCCTTTATAAATCTGGAATCAGAGATCATAAGATGGTCTTTATTGACAAGATAAACATCGAGTGTGTCCTTCCTGCCGAGGTCTGAAGTTAGCGCTCCAAGTTTCTTGCTGAATTCCCCTGTCATCACCTCGTTTAGCTCTGAAAGGGAGATAAAATTAACAAGCATTCCTATAGGCTTGCGGGTATTTCTGTCTGTGACAACAGAAGTAACAGCAAGCTCAGACTGTCTTTCCTCTGATGGATTACTCTCTATAATATTTAAACCGGTAAGACCCTTTCTGAAAAAGTCCTCTTTTGAGACATCCTTTCCTACTGATAAAACATCAGTTGCCGCTATAACCCTTCCGTTCATGGAAATGATATTTATCCGGTTGATAGTAGCATCAACAAGCCTTTTCTCATTAAGAAGGTGTATATTAAGCGCATAAACTGCATCTTTATTGCCTGCGTTAATCTTTGTCAGCGATTCTTTTAAAAAACCATCAGTCGAGAAGTCATAGGCCCGTCTTTTTGACATCTCAAGGAACTGGTAGACCTGACCTTCTATCCCCTCAGCAATAACAGTCAGTTCCTGCAAAACGCCTGTCTTCAAATGTTCTTTATTTCTGTCATAGTCAAGGACAAAACTGATAACGATTGGAAGAAGGATTATAGATATTGCAAGGAGCGTCTTTTGTAAAATTGTGGAGGGATACTTCATCTGGTCTTTTGGGATTCAGGAATGTTAACAGGTTTTATATTTTTTAATTTTGCATACAACCTGAATAACTCCCTGAATGCCTTGATAATAACCCTGAGATTTGCGCCGGTAGGATTTCCCATTAAGCGGGGATAGTGTGTCACAGGCTGTTCTTTGATGCTAAACCCATATCTCTGTGCCTGGACAAGTAGTTCAGCGCTTACCATTGCCCCTGCTGCATCTATTTTTATCAAATCAAAGACCTCTCTGCGGAATAATTTAAAAGCACAATCAATGTCATGTACTTTCAAACCAAGAACGATCCTTATAAGCATATTCCATCCCCACGCATTAAACTTTCTGTTGAAAGGGTCCTGGCGTTTTGACCTGTAACCTATAACTATGTCACAGTCTTTAATCAGTTTAATAAAGGCAGGTAATTCATTCAGATCAAACTGCAAATCTGAATCAGAAAAAAAGACATAGTCATATTTGGCAGAAGTAATCCCTGATTTAATTGCCGCACCATAACCATAGTTGGTAGGATGATGCACAGGTCTGACATGATTATCACTCCCGGATAATGCATTTATAATGTCCCCTGTTTTATCTTTGCTTCCATCATTTACAACTATAATCTCCCATGAAGATGCTATCCGGCTAAGTACCTTCCTGGCCTGTGCTACTGCCTTTTCTATGTTATCCTCTTCATTGTAAGCCGGGAAGATAAGGCTTATGCTTGGTCTTTGTTTATTCATGTCTTATTATTTCTTAATTGTTATTAAAATTTTGCGCCATTGTAACATTCCCTTAAAAAAACTACCATCAGAAAAATATGTTGACTAACAAGGTATGTTTTGTTAATTATAAACTGTTTGGGCATAAAAATTGCAAGTATTAAATATAAATGCAAATTAAACAAACCACTCACTTTATCTTTTTTATAATACTACTTATCTCAGGAATATTAATTAGCGGGTGCGGCTCTCAGGTACCAGGGTTAAAGACCTCTCCAAAAGCTTCTGAGCCGGATAACACCAAGCCAACTGTTAGTTCTACAACACCATCCAACAATGCCTCTTTAATTGCTGTTAATGCTGCGATATCCGTGACTTTCTCTGAACCTATAAACCCAACTACTATTGATACTACGACTTTTACAATAGCCACAGACAGTAATATTATAGGAGGTACGGTTACCTATAATGAAACAACGGCTACTTTCACTCCTTCAGCTCCGCTTGATTACTCCAAAACATTCTTAGCCACTATCACCACGGGGGTAAAAGACCTCGCCGGAAACCCAATGGCAAACAGCTACTCATGGACTTTTACAACAGGCACTGCTCCGGACACAACATCACCCGACGTAAGTTCTACGACCCCGGATAACAATGACACTGGTTTTTCTGTCAATACAGCTATAGCGGTTACATTTACTGAGCCACTGGATCCATCTACTGTCACTACTTCAACTTTTATATTAGCCTCCGGAAATACTTATATCCCGGGTAAAGTTACATACAACGGGATCACCGCTACTTTCACTCCATTAGCTCAGCTTGATTACTCAAAAGCTTACACAGCCGCCATCACCACAGGGGTAA
>JAHFER010000008.1 GCA_023248365.1 Nitrospirota bacterium | reverse complement strand
TAGTTAGCGAAAATGCAGTAAAATCTGCAAGGATAAAATTAAACTAAAATTCCAGCCACAAAAGCGTGGCTTGCTTTTAATTAGGCACATAAATCTAATTTAAGAATCTTGAGTATTTTCAGTTCCTTTATAAAAACATTCGTTTTTTAGTATTCAATTTAGTCTATACATCGGATTTCATCATAACCTTTTTAATTCACAATTGTTAATATTGCTTAGTTCACGATTGTTAACATATAATGTTCACAGTTGTAAACATTAAATTGGTACACAATAAATGTAATTAGCAGATATATCTAGCAAATATACTGCAGTATTTTGCTTCTCTGAAGTGCATAATTATGGATATCGAACTGAATGCAACTAACAAAGCAGAACTGATAAGCATAGGGAGCGTCCAGGTAGACAAATCCCTTCTTCCAAATCAGCTTAAGAGCAAGGCTACAGCAGGACCCGGAGCAGGTGGGTCGTCAATTTTTCTCAGGTCGGGAAACAGGCGCGTGAGACTTACAATTAATGATCTTTCTCCTTTGCGTGCAGTGCCGGACGATGAACACGTGGTCGTCATGAAAGGCGATGATGTGATTGCCAGAGGAGTACTTGAACGTCCGCTCTGCCATTGTCCGGAACAGGCATACATTACATTATCCGAAAAATGTGTATATGATTGCCAGTTTTGCCCTGTACCTAAAATGCAAGGCGGGATAAAAGACAGCGCAAAGGTTCTCCAGATGGTTGCGGAAGCTCATGCAACAGGTGAACTGAAGGCAATTTCCCTTACCAGCGGTGTAGCGGTCTCGCCAAAGAAAGAAGTCCAGAGGGCAGTAGATATCATAAAACAGCTTACACGTGAGTATGATCTCCCAATAGGTGTGTCTGTCTATCCCACAACAGGTTCATCAGAAGAACTTTATTCTGCAGGCGCATGCGAGGTAAAATACAATGTTGAGACAATGGATCCTAAACTTTTCCGTTGCTTTTGTCCGGATCTCTCGCTTTACACAGTTCTTGATGCGCTCGACACTGCAGTGAATATTTTCGGCAGAAACCGGGTATCTTCAAACTTTATAATTGGCCTTGGGGAAAGTGACGAGACAGTCCGAAAAGGCATCAAGCACCTTACAGACCGATGTATAATTCCAATTCTCAGACCTATATCCCCCCATCCTCTTAGAAAAGAGGTGAAGATCAATAGGCCAGACTCTGAAAGGCTTCTAAAACTGGGTAGCATGCTGAAAGATATGCTCGACCGTCAGTCACTCTGTGTAGACGAATCGCGCACAATGTGCCTGTTCTGCACTGGCTGCGACCTGACACCTCATATAGATATTTGAATCGTGTGGTTAATTTCAGTTCAAACTTGAAGCCATCAGCCATTTTCTATCCGTGCTGTTGTAATGGTAATTCCTCAGGTAGTTACTGAGGAATAAATTCAACGTTTTGAATTAGTTGATTCTTTCCTATCTTTATCTATTTTTTGCCTAATATGGACATTTATATGTTTTATTTTGGCTTAAAAGGATAATATTTTCCATAATACGGAAAGTTTTATAAAAGCCAGATCTAAACAGTTGACTACATGATGCAACAATTCACTCCACAACAATTCACTCTTACCATTCAATCTGGAAAAAACAGATTTGGAGAACAGGAAGGATTTGAAAGCATAGAAATAAGGCCAGGGGATACCCTCTCAATTGTAGGTCCAACAGGCTCGGGAAAATCAGCTTTAATTAATGATATTGAAAACCTTGCACAGGGAGACAGTGTAACAGGCAGACGGATCCTTATCAATGGGGAGGAACCTCCCGAATCCTTCGTACGGGAACCGGCCTTCAAACCAATTTCCCTGATAACCCAGAACACACGCTGTCTTGCAGACCTCTCAGTCGAAGCATTTATGCTGATGCATATAAGAGCAAGGCGACCCGGCAGGGAAGACTTGCTTGACGAGACAATAAATCTTGCAAATACATTTACCGGAGAAGAGATCAGCCTCAAAAGCCGGATGAGCGGTTTATCCGGAGGCCAGACCCGGGCTCTCATGATTGCAGATGCACTTGTAATCGGCGATACCCCGATACTCCTGCTTGATGAGATAGAAAACGCAGGTATCTTCAAAGACCGTGTCATCCAGTCTCTTCAGGGAGGCAACAAGGCAGTTATTCTTGTAACACACGATCCGTATCTTGCTCTTACAGCAAGCAGGCGCATAGTGATGAAACATGGGGGAGTTTCCTCTGTGATCGAACCTACAGGGCAGGAGCAGCATCTTATTGAGGATCTTGCCATAGTTGAAGACAGGCTCCACCAAATAAGAGAGAAAATCAGAATGGGAGCTGCTTTTTCATCCGGTTCGTCAAAGGTCTTGATGACTGCAGCTGCACAGGGCCTGCAATTTAACAGGGTGTGAGCTATAAATGAAACTTCTCATAATTGCAGGTCCGCCAAGTGGGGGAAAAACTGCTGTGATTCGTCAGGTTATAAAAAATCTCCCTGAAGGATCACTTCCTGCATTCCTGAAAATTGATGTTGTACATGCAACCGAAGACCAGGAACTTGCAGAAGAGTTTGATATTCCTGTCAAAAAAATTTATTCCGGAGATGTGTGTCCTGACCACATGGGAATTCTGGTCCTTGACGACGCATTACACTGGGCCGAGAGTATCTCAAGAAATATTCTGATAATTGAAAGTGCAGGCCTCTGTCTAAGGTGTACTCCTTACACGACTTACTCCCTTGGAATTGCAGTTGTCAGCGCGATCTCAGGAACAAATTCCCCGTTCAAAATGGCACCTTTGCTTGCTCTTGCAGATGTGGCAGTTGTTACCAAGACCGACCTCGTATCACAGGCAGAGAAAGAGGTTTTCAGAGAAAGTATCCGAAAAGTTGTCCCGAATATTGACATCGTAGAGACAAACGCAATTCAGGGAACAGGGTTAAGATACCTCATGAGGCGGATTGCCGATCAACCGGATATAGGGCCTGAACCGATCGTACTCAGAGGTGCCCCTCCACTTGGCGTATGTACAATCTGTATCGGGAAAAAAGAGATTGGATGGAAAAACCACTTTGGAGTCATCCGCCCACTGGATATGCCAGAGCCCTTATACAGAGGTGACTGATGGTGAATAAATGGAATCCCCCGGGCAAAAACTGTGGGGCTTGCGGCTCTCAGACCTGTTCAGACTTTGTTGACCGCCTTGAAACCGGCTTAACAGAGGTAGACTTATGTCCGTTCTATAGTAAAGAGAATATCGTGAGCCAGGGGAGCATTTTGAGCCGGGAAAATATTGCGATCCAGGCAAGAAATATCAATTATTCAGGCATAGATGTGACTGGAAAAGAATATGATTTCGTTCTTCTTCCGTTCCCGGATGAGCCTTCAGCACGCAAATTTATAGTGCCTTTCAGAGCAGACCTTGTGGAATTGTGGGGGATTAAAAAAGGAGACCTCGTAACCGGCCGTCCTGCAGGTCCTGGCTGTCCTGTTTATCACGCTTTGAGAGTTCTCAGTGCAAACCCGGTCACAGGTGTAATTGAATGCCATACCGTGGGTCCTATGGCTGCAAGAAAAGAAGACGTTCATGATATTCAGGCATACCATGTCCATGCTTTTGAAGGAATTGCCAGTACTATAAAGAAACCTCCTGTCTTCGGAACCCGCCAGTATTTCCTGCCTGGCAACTGCATGATAGGGCTTGCACATACGGCTCTGGTGAATATGTGTTTTCAAAAACCTTCTGGACTTCACGTCCGGCTTGAGGATATAAGGATACTATGAAAACTATCGAAGAAATAAATGAAAAAATCGCACGCAAAGAAGCGATAATCCTGACTGCTGCCGAACTCAAGTCCATGGTTCGGGCCGGTCAAAATGTGACTGTTGACGATGTGGATGTGGTCACGACCGGAACATTTAGCGTGATGTCTGGCACGATGGCAGTTATGATGGTACCGGTTGCAGGAAAATGTAGTTTTGAAAGGGCAGATGCTATCTGGTTAAACGGTGTGCCTGCTCAACCAGGTCCCTGTCCCAATGAGCGTCTCGGAGTCGTGGACCTGGTTATTAACGGAACGGCACATGCAGATGATCGGTATGGAGGAGGACATCTTTTCAGGGATCTTGTAAAAGGAAAAGAGATCGATGTTCTTGTGGAAGCACACGGCAGGCGTTATGAAAATCGAGTTACGCTTGATGATATAGAATATGCCAGGATCATTACCACAAGGCTCGCATTTAAAAATTACCACGCACTAATAAACCCCACCTCCTCAACGATTAGCACTATCTTCTCTGTTACAGGCCTGACAGGTCCTTTTACGGAAACAACCGTATCTGGGTGCGGTGAAATAAATCCTCTGCAGAACGACCCCTCTCACAGGACAATAGGCGTGGGTACAAGGGTTCTTTTGAATGGAGCTCCGGGTTATATTATGGGAAAAGGAACCAGGTCCAGCCCTGATAAACCGAACGTCTCCGCCTTTGCAGATATGAAGGACATGGATCCTACTATGATGGGCGGGATGAAAACTGCACATGGGCCTGAGTGTCTAACTTCCCTTGCAGTTCCGATACCTGTCCTTGATGAAGAGATCCTCTCAGGATTAAAAATCCTGGACCACAATGTTCCACTACCCGTATCAGATGTAAACGGGCGCACTGCACACACAAAAGTAAACTACGGCCATATCTGGGAAGGCACCGATAAAGTTATCCGCGTCGAAAAAGACAGGTGCCTGCACCATCCGGATTGTGCTGCAATGCGCACCTGCCCAACTGAAGCAATTTCAACTAATTTGGTTATCAACAGAGACCTCTGTATCAACTGCGGTACCTGTACACTCCAGTGTTCTGAAGGAGTATTCCATGCAAGACTGGGAGCTATAGAACTGGCTGAAGGAACTGTTCCTATATCACTGCGGCAGTCAGACAGAGCAAAGGCAGAAAAACTCTGCACACTGCTTAAGAACCGGATTCTGAAGCAAGCGTTCGTACCAACAAAGATGATGGAACCTCTCTAACGAAATCCCTTTTTGTAAACTTACTTTGGAATCATATTACTGGTGTCACGTCTACCATATAATGTTGTAGAAAACAGATTACAATAGTTTATAATTACAAGACACTTTTGGATTTACGCGACACCAGTCCACATAACATTTAGAAGATCATTTTATTTTTGATAATATTGAATTTTTGGGTCATTTACTGATACAAAGTTGGCATTTTCATGATAAAAGAAAAACTTGAACCTGATGTTCATACCCAGAGAGAAAACAGGGGTATACAAAAAAACGATATCGAAAGCCAGAGCAGCCTTGATTCTGGCCTCTCTCACTTCGGTTTTGGAGTTCCAGCAAATGTAGTTATAGTCCGCTATGGAGAACTCGCTCTTAAAAGTTCCGGAATCAGGAACTGGTATGAGAAAATCCTTATCAAAAACATTGTGGCGATGCTGGATTCGAGAGGTATTCCATATTCCCACATAAGGAGGGAATGGGGCAGGATATTTATTGAGAGCACCGATGCACGTGCAGCCGAAGCAGCAGCTGACGTTTTTGGTATTGTCTCAACTTCCCCTGCATTGATGGCAGAGCCCAGCCTTGAGAAGGCTGCCAGGATGTGCGCCTCTCTGGCTCAGGATCTTATTCAGGAGGGCGAGTCTTTTGCTATCAGGGCCAGGAGAAGTGGAAACCATCCTTTTTCTTCAGCAGATGTCGGTAAAACCTGTGGAGATGCAGTCTGGAGCGCATTGGAGAAAGAAGGAAAACATCCCAGGGTTAACCTGAGTTCTCCTGACAGAGAGATCTTTGTCGAAATGCGGCAAAAAATGGCTTATATTTATCTGGAAACATTTAAAGGAGTAGGAGGACTCCCTCTTGGTACACAGGGTAGTATGGTAGTTTTAATTTCAGGTGGGCTTGATTCTCCGGTTGCAGCCTGGCTCATGATGAAGCGCGGAGTTATGATTATTCCGGTTTATTGCCACAATTCTCCTTATGCCGAGAATGCGGCAAGAGAACGTGCCTTTGAGTGCATTCGACAGCTCCAGAAGTGGGCCCCAGGATATCAGTTTACAACTTACGAGATTCCACATGGTCCCAATCTCCAATCCTTTATCGACTTATGCAATCGGAAAAATACCTGTCTCCTCTGCAAACGCATGATGTACAGAGAAGCCTACGAGGTTATGAAAAAAGAAGGTGCAAGTGGAATTATCACCGGCTCTTCCCTTGGACAGGTAGCTTCCCAGACTGCTGCCAACATGCATGCTGAGATATATCAGCTTTCTATCCCCCTCTACCACCCTTTGATTTCCTTTGACAAAACCGAGATAATGGATATTGCCCGAAAAATTGGAACCTATGATATCTCAAATAGGCCAGCAGGTGGCTGTGCTGCCGTTCCGGAGCGTCCCGAAATAGGGGCAAATTACGACCTTATTGTGCTTGAAGAACAAAAAATGAATATCGAAACTATGGTTTTCAGTGCTTTAAAAAATACAAAAGTCCTTAAACTCTGAGAAGAGCCCAGGTTTCCATCTTAATTTATTTTGGCTCTTCGTTGTTTTGTATGGATTGAAAATAATTGCTTAGTTAGAAAGTTGTCAGGCCAAGAGAAATATCGAGCTTGAATTTAATTTTCAACAATAAGTGTTTCTAATTTTTATACATGCACTTCCATTTAGGAAATGGACGAAATTACCCACTCGAAACAGCGAAGAGCTATAAAATTTATAGTTACCATTGTTTGTGCCATAACATCAGTAAATAATTAGAAATTTTGTATAGTAAGGTTACATTTACTTTATCATCAGATTTTATAACTGAGTCTAAATAATTGCAAAAAATATGCAGATGAATCTAATTTTGGCAACACGCCGATTAAATAGATCTAATTATTTTGTGGAGTAAGTAAGATGGAAAAGGCATATTGTGGAACATGTGATACAGATGCAGAGATTCATCCGATAGCAGAAATTTACCCTGAATGTGGTATAGAAAAAACCAAAAATAAAAGAAAAAGTCCTATGATTGCCGCGTTATTATCTTGCATAATTCCAGGACTCGGCCAAGTATATGCAGGTGATCTATTTCGAGGACTTGCAATAATTGCTCTACTGGGATTTAGCCTCTGTTTGATGGCTCTTATTATTGGTTTTTTCACCTTTTTTGGTACCTGGGTATTTGCAGTAATAGACGCCTACAATATGGTCAAAAAACAAAACGATAAAATTGGGTCGTGTTCGTGAGTTCTTTATTATATCTGAAAACCGGACACATTTTCCAAGTTTGAGAAAAATGTAGAGATATTATTATGTGGGTGTTTTTCAATACTTACCCCCATTACCTTTATTGGAAGGCGCTAAAAATGTGCTTCTGTGAACTGAAGAAGATACTTCCATAGTGTGTTTTCTTCATCCTCGGTGACCTTTCCCATTTTTTTTAAATCGAGCTGTAATGCTCTTGCCTCATTTAGATGAGTTTTCTGCAAAGCCCTTTTTTAGTAGTACTGAATTGAATATTCAAAATAAGGGGTAAAAATACCTTGAAAAATAAAATTATATGCTCTTACCCCTTAAAATAGAAACTAATTTATTTACCATCTTTATTTTAATTGGAGGGACACTATCATTGTATTTATCTACTAAACAAGGCCCAATAACCCTTAAAAAGGATCATTTTTTATGGGCCCCTATAAGGTTAGCAATGATTGCGATCACTCGTTCATTTTCTGATATTCCGATAGCAGGTTCCGGTAGAACTGATCATCCGGGTTTTCCTTGATCAACTCGTCAAGTGCCTGCTTGTACACAGTACTATCGATATGGTCTTCAATCTTGACATCCGTATCGATGTACCCGCTGTCCTTCATCATCTGATAGTACTCTACCACGCCGTTTTTATTAGGATCGGGTGATGCATAGAAGTAATTATTCCATGTTGACTGTCGGATTACATCTTTGTCGACATTTACATATTTCTGAATGTCATCGACTGACTCATTTTGATTTTCGCTGAAAAACTTGTATGCCTTGATCAATCCTTTCTCAAACTTCACATAAGTATCTCTATCTTCATTCAGGGTCTCGGTC
>JAHFER010000063.1 GCA_023248365.1 Nitrospirota bacterium | reverse complement strand
GCGGATAAGAGAGGCATATCTTGGGGAGTAAGAATATATAAAATCTTAAAGATAAAAAATCAAAATGACAAATTAAAATTCAAAAGTGTATACTATTGAACACGAAAGGGACTTTTATGGATAAAGAGAAGATGGTTCAGCGGATGTTTTCATCAGCAGCAAAACGGTATGATCTGAATAACTCCGTATTAAGTTTTGGTATTCATCATTATTGGAAACGTCATGCTGTAGAACTGACGAATGCACAGGAAGGTAATAATGTTCTGGATGTTTGCACCGGTACTGCTGATATTGCCATTCTGCTTGCAAAGAGGGTGGGGTCTTCCGGCCATGTTACTGCGGTAGACTTAAACAGGGAGATGCTTGAAGTAGGTAAGAAGAAGGTGAAGCAGGCCGGGCTTGAGAAGGTAATTACATGCTCTCAGGGGAATGCGGAATCGCTGAAGTTCGGAAAAAATAAATTTGATACAGTAACTGTTGGATTTGGGGTAAGGAATGTTTCGCATCTTGAAAAGGCCTTTTCAGAGATGTACCGGGTAACAAAACCTGGCGGGCGTGTAGTCTGTCTGGAGTTTACCCAGCCTGAGAGGCCCATATTCCGTTATATATACGATTTCTATTCATTTAAACTGCTTCCGGCTGTTGGGACAATAATATCAAGAGATAAGACAGGCATATATAATTATCTTCCTGACTCCATACGGAAGTTTCCCACTGCAGTGAAACTCAGGGAATTAATGCTACAGGTCGGATTTTCCAGTGTGGAATATGAGATGCTGTCCGGAGGAATTGTTGCAGTACATGTGGGGGTAAAATAGGGTGCCGGCTTATTTATTGACACACTAAAATGTTTAATATAAGATACCAATATTCTCGCAACGTTAAGAGTATTTTCTCAAAATAATCACATTTTATCGAAAGGCTGTAACTTATGAAAAAATTCCTGACAAAGGTAATATTTTTGACAGCAGTGGGGTTATTTTCTCTTACACAGGGTTGTGCTACTCCACCTCAGCCGAAGACAGACACAGATCAGATCAAGCATAATGCAGACGATAGCTATAAGGAACTGCAGCATGAAGAACACCCTTAGAGGCTATTGCAGAAGTCGTCATTCCCGTGCAAACGGGAATCCAGAAACGAGTGAAACAAAACATAAAGAGGGGAAATTATGAGAACTACCTTACTAACGAAAAGGCTTTTGGCTATAATGCTTATATTAGGCCTTTTAGTGATTTCATCAACAGCCTTTGCAAAGGATAAGGAATATAAGGGGCCGAAAAAGCGTATTGCCGTACTTGACTTTGAAGATAAAAGTTCAGGTCAGCATGGGGGATGGCATGATGTCGGACGAGGTATGGCAGACAGTCTTGTAACAGCGCTTGTAAAAACCAACCGTTTTATAGTTATTGAACGTGAACAGATAAACAAGGTGATGGCTGAACAGTCATTCGGGTTGTCAGGGGCTGTTAATCCTGATACTGCCGCAAAGGTAGGAAAGCTTATAGGAGTTGGTATGATTGTAACAGGCGGGATAACAGAGTTTGGTATTAAAGAATCAAAGCTTGGAGTTGGAGGACTTGGAAGGCTTCTTCCCTTTGGAGGCGGTGCAGGAATGAAAACAAATACTGCCCGTGTGGCTTTAGACATACGTTTTGTTGATACCTCGACAGGTCAGATACTAGTTGCAGAAAAGGCAGAGGGTGAGGAGTCAAGCCATGGTGTGGATATAGACCTTTCGCTGGCTCCAAGTGTGGAATTCGGTAAAGAGGGTTTTGATGAGACAGTCATAGGAAAGGCCACGCGCAAAGTTATTGAGCAGGCGGTTGAGAAGATTACAAGTGCAATGGAAAATGTCCCGTGGCAGGGTTCTATAGTTAAGGTTAGCGGCAATCAGATTTTTATCAACACAGGCAGTGATGACGGCAGGAAAGCCGGAAACTCATTTGTGGTGTACAGGGCCGGTGAAGAGCTTGTTGACCCTGATACAGGCGAACACCTCGGCGCTCAGACAGAAAAGATCGGCAAGATTGAGATAGTTGAGGTAAAAGATAAGAGGCTGTCAATTGCAAAGCCTGTAGACGGCAGCGGTTTTATGCGGGCTGATATTGTTAAGGAGAAGTAAGAAAATTAAGTAATGCAGAACCTGGATTCTGCAAAAAAAATTAAATGGAGGGCTTAATCATGAAAAGATTTAGATTTTTAGTAGCTTACAGTGTAATTGTCTTCCTTGTGGGATTAGGACTGGTTGTTGGTTGTGCTCCCAAAGTTCCGCCTGCGACTCAGGCCCCGGCATGGGTGACTAAGGGGAGCGCGGCATTCAATGATAATGGTATCAGGATGTTCTATGGCGTAGGTTCTGTAAGCGGTGTTAAGAATAAGGCCCTTGCAAGGACTGCGTCCGAAAACAGGGCAAGGGCAGAGATTGGTAAAGTCTTTGAGACTTATACTGCCTCGCTCATGCGGGATTATATGGCATCCACAACAGGCGGAGCTGAAGTAAACGCAAAATCTGCAACCTCTGAAGAACAGCATATAGAGCAGGCAGTCAAGACCTTCTCTGCTACAACCCTGAGCGGGGTAATAGTTGTTGACCACTGGGTGGACCAGTCAGATGGTACTGTCTATTCCCTTGTTAAATTGGATATGGATGGTTTCAAAAACAGCATTGACAAGGCAAAAGAGCTAAACTCCGAGGTAAGAGACTTCGTCAGGAAGAATGCAGACAAGGCATTCGACAAACTCGAATCCGAAGAGAAGAAGAGATAAATGCCTGTCTTACAGGCAGGACAATTAACCACAGAGGCACTGAGACACAGAGAAAAGATTTTAGATTTAAGTTTTTATATTCATAAAAACTCTGTGCCTCTGTGGTTAAAAATAGGATTTTAAAATGAAACAGCTCAGAAAAAAAATAGTATATTTCTTTTTGATAATGTGCCTCATACCCTTGTTAAATTTATCTCCCGCCTTTTCCGCCTCAAAACCCGACTGGATAGAAGGCAAGAGCAGGAAGTATCCTGATGATATGTATCTGATAGGTGTTGGTTTTGGAGATACCCGCAAGGCTGCTGAAGATGAGGCTTATGCTGCTTTATCCAGAATATTTCAGGCGGATATTCAGTCGAAGACTAAGGAATGGGAGAAATACGTTCAGACTGATGTTAAGGGAAAGAGCCAGAGCACAAGGGATATTCAGATTGATCAACTCACGTCCGTTGCCACCAATAAAGTCCTTGAGGATGTTACAATAGCCGACGTATGGATAAGCGAATCAGAAAAATTGACTTATGCCCTCGTTGTTATGGACCGCCAGCATTCTATGGTATCCCTTAATGAGAAGATTGCCAATGCAGACAGGGATATTATGGAATTACAGAAGCAGGCCTCTGAGTCCACGGATAAGATTGAAACAGTACGTGCGCTGCGCAGCGCCATGAAGACCTTTCTTAACAGAGAAGTCTACAACACCGACCTTAGGATAATAAATCCTGCTGGTAAAGGTATCGCCCCCCCTGTCAGCCTTGTAACTATAAAACAAAAAATCCAGGACCTGCTTTCTAAACAGATACATATTGGCGTACAGGTAGACGGGCCGCACAAATCAGAAATAAGATCATCCATTATAGAGGGGTTGACTAAAGAAGGTTTCTCAGTCGAGGAAAAGGGCGACCCGGCTAAATTGGATATACTGGTGAGGAGTAATGTTGAGTTTGAAAACGCCGATTTGCCTCAGTGGAAATTTGTAAGGTGGGATATTACGGTTGACCTTGTTAACCAGAAAAGCGATAAGGTCTTTGGCAGCTTTAACCGCCATGGAAGAGAAGGCCATCTGAACTTTAAAGAGGCCGAGGCCAAAGCAGTCCGTGAACTACAAAAAGAAATCTCCGGCGGCCTAAGCCAGATGCTTGTTTCCTTTATTTATGGGGCTGAGGAGAAGTAACCTGTAATATGAACATCCTAATCGCAGGCGCAGGCGCAGTTGGCGGCTACTATGGCGCTATGCTCCATAAGGCAGGCCATAAGGTCTCTTATCTTGTAACGTCCCGAAGCTATGCTTTAATCCATGACAAGGGATTAACAATCAAAAGCAAAGGTGAGGTTTGGATATTCCGGCCGGACGTTTCAACAAATCCGGAGACACTCACTCCATGTGACCTTATAATTATAGCTGTTAAGCGTAATGACACTGAAAAGGTATTAGATACCCTTCAACCTGTTATTAATAAGGATACGGTGATTCTGCCCCTTCAAAACGGGGTTGACAGTGAAGAGGAGATACTGAGGCGGTTACCGGATTCTAAAGTATTGGGCGGCATTGCCTTTATTGGTGCGAGATTAGAAGAGACAGGTGTTGTTGTCCATGAGGGCGCGGGTTCTCTTAGCATAGGTGAGCTGGATGGAACTGAGAGTGAACTTGTTCAGATGATAATAAAAATGTTTAAGGATGCCGGAGTCCCAACAAGGCTGTCCCGTGATATTTACAAAGGGAAGTGGCAGAAGCTGTGCTGGAATACAGTATTCAATCCCCTTTCAGTTATCATGAACGGGAAGATAGGTTATATCCTCGATTCAAAAGATGCCATTGATGTGGCATACAGAATATTTCATGAGATTAGGGCAGTAGCAGAGAAAAAAGGCATATTAATTGACGAAGGTCTGTTGGATGAGCATATAAAGGTCACACAAAATCTGCGTGGATTTTATACCTCCATGTATGAGGACTTCAAAAAGGGAAAACCAACAGAGATAGACTACTTCAATGGCTATGTATGCAGGGAGGGAAAAAAACTCAATGTGCCCACCCCTGTCAATTCTACAGTTACATCACTTGTAAAGGCCATTTTATCCAGCCAGGCCTCTGATTATTAAACCAACTAACCAAAATCCATCAGCCACATAGACCTCCTCGTGAAGACTTATAGCATCCAGTGTGGCATAAGATATATGCGGTTCTTTCCGTCCTCTAAAATATCTGCCTTATCGAACCTTCCCACAAGGATTCCTATGTGTTCATTTTCTTTTTCAAGAAAGGAGCGAAGCCCTTTCAGATATTTTGTCTGGATGCGTTTGTCGCTCTTAATCTCTATAGGCAGCAGGCGCTCAGGTGTCTGCACGACAATATCCACCTCTTCCTTTGTCCGTGTCCGCCAGTAATGAAGTCTCAGTTCTCCAATCTCCAACTGCTTTATTGTTGTGTCTAATCGTTCGAACACCATATTTTCCAGAGCCATCCCCATTTGCCCAAGCCGTTCAAGCTGAGACAGGCTGGTTAGATTAAGCAGACTGTTCCTGATTCCGAGGTCTGTAAAGTAGATCTTAGGAGTTTTCAGTATCTCGTTTCTAACATTTCTTGAATATGTGGAAAGATTTCTCAGAATAAAAGTCTTTTCCAGAAGAATACAGTATCTTTTTATGGTATCAACGGTGACTCCAAGTTCAGAGGCGATATTGGAGTAGTTGAGAAGGTCTCCGATTCTTCCTGCAAGAAGCTCCATTACCCGCTGATATACCCAGAGCTTATCTTCCTTTACCAGGTTGCGAATATCCTGATCTAAATAGGTCTCCCTGTAGTTTCTTAACAGGTCTGTTTTCCTGGCCGTATCAGCGGCAAGGACAACAGCGGGGAGGCTCCCAAATACAAGGCCATCCTCGAAGATCCTTTGTATTCTTGTTTTATAAGGCAGGAGGTTTGCCTCAAGTTTCATGAGTCTTTTCTTATCAGGGCTGTTTCCCGTGAGAAACAGCTTCCATAGCTCCTTCTTGTCCGGCGGTGAAAAACCTAAGACATTAAATATTTCCCGTTCAGAAAAGGGAGATATAGCAAGATTCAGTACCCTTCCGGCAAGACTTTCCTTTACCTGGGCCTTTAGCTCCAGGGAGGCTGAGCCGGTGAGTATCCATTTAACAGGAAGCCTAAGATCATAAATGGTTTTAACGTACTCTACAAACCCTGGAAGTTTCTGAACCTCGTCTATGAAAAGATAAATTGGTAAACTGGAGGTTTGCACATCTTCACCGAGGTAACGCTCAACCATTTTCATGAAAAATGTATAGGAGGCAGAAAGTTCCTGGCGAAGTGAAAGATTATCGAAAGAAAAATAAAAGATACGGTTAGGCGAAATACCTTTTTTGAGAAGATGGTCTATAAGCTGGAAGGCCAGTGTACTCTTGCCTGTTTGTCTCAGGCCGGGAAGGACAAGGATTTCGTTAGCCATAAGGTATCTTACGGCCCTTGCATGTATATCCCTTTCTACGATTTCTGAAGGGAGTTTAAATCTGCCGGTCTTCCATGTATTCCATGCGTAAAAAAGGGCTTCATCCATTTCACTACATGCCTCGAAATTTTAATGATAATATTTCGAGTATTATCCGATTATTTCTGAACTATGTCAAGTATTGTACGCGTCTGGAATTCTCTGCGAACCCCTTAACAAACCCGCATTCCTTTTGTGAATCATTAACCGTTTGACACTCTTCTGTCATTTCTGTTAAAACTAATGCATTAATTATGGCATTATTTAACTACAACTCAAAGGAAATAAACGCAAAGATTGTGTATTATGGGCCTGCACTTTCCGGCAAGACTACAAATATAAAGAGTATTTTTGAAAAGATAAATCCGGATAAAAAAGGGAAGCTTATTACGCTTCCGACTCAGGGTGACAGGACGCTATTCTTTGATTTTTTTCCATTGGAGGCCGGAGAGATCAGGGGATTCAAGATGAGGTTTCATCTGTATACTGTTCCCGGGCAGGTATATTATAATGCAACGAGAAAACTTGTGTTAAAGGGTGCGGACGGGGTTGTCTTTGTGGCTGATTCTCAGGAAGAGGCGCTCGATACTAATCTGGAATCAATTGGTAATCTGAGGAAAAACCTTGCAGAGCAGGGTATAAACATAGACGACTTCCCCTTTGTTATACAGTACAATAAAAAAGACCTCCCGAATGTTATTCCGGTTGATGTTCTTAACAGGAAGCTCAATCCTGGAGGCGTGCCTTTTTTTACTGCCTCTGCGGCCAGTGGAGAGGGTGTGCTGGAGACACTTACTGCTGTCAGCAAATTTGTGCTTGCTGATTTAAAAGAAATGATCGAAACAGGGAAGCCGAAAAAGAGGACACCGCCTCCTGTGCAGGAGGAAGAACCATGGCCGGCTGTCTCACCTTTTGCAGAGATTGAGAAAACACTTGATAAAGGAAAAAAGGGAGAAGATTTAAGAACGTGGGTTCAGGATGAATCCCTTTCAAAAGGCTTATTGCAGAGGATTGGAGAGACGGTTTATAAAGGAGAAGAAGAAAAAATAGATCTCGGAAAACCGGTTCCGGAGATTTCAACATTTGCTGATACTATAATGGAAGGCATATTCAATGTGGCCCTAAATGTGAAGTTGAGGGTGATAACCTCAAAAGAGGGGGATAAGATAAAGGTAAAAGGGATCGAGGTCTCAGACTTCGAACCAAAAGAAATAGATGTGAAAGAGTAATCCTATAGGGAGGTTAATTATGTCGGGACATTCAAAGTGGGCAACCACAAAACACAAAAAGGCGGCGATTGATTCAAAGAGGGGGAAGAGATTTACAAAGATTATAAGAGAAATTACTGTGGCAGCAAAGGCAGGCGGTGGAGACCCTGATGGAAATCCACGGCTCAGGACGGTAATATTAAAGGCAAAAGAGTCCAACATGCCTGCTGATAACATTAAGAAGGCCATTCAGAAGGGTACAGGCGAACTTCCGGGCGTGTCCTATGAAGAGGCGATATTTGAGGGTTATGGACCAGGCGGTGTTGCCATTCTAATCTCTATTATGACTGATAATAAAAATCGTACGGTTCCTGAGATAAGGCATATGTTAAGCAAAAATGGCGGCAATATGGGCGAGGCCGGATGTGTTTCATGGATGTTTCACAAGAAGGGATATATAGTTGTTGATGGTAAAGGGATTGATGAGGATAACCTGCTGAACCTTGTGCTGGAGGCAGGGGCAGAAGATATGAACCGGGATGGAGATAATTTTGAGATTGTTACATCAACCGATGATTTTGAAAATGTAAAGGCTGCTGTTGAAAAGGCGGGCATACATGTATCTTTTGCAGAGGTTACCATGATACCGCAGAATTATATAGACGTTGATGACAAAAGCGCTGAACAGGTTTTAAGGCTTATTGAGTTGCTTGAGGACCATGATGATGTGCAGAATGTCTATTCCAATTTTAATATCACGGATGAAGTCATTGCCCGATTGGAAAAGTAACA
>JAHFER010000062.1 GCA_023248365.1 Nitrospirota bacterium | reverse complement strand
CTTTAATGCGCTGGGAGGCAACTCTCCCCTGGGCAATATTGTCTGCAAATTTTATGTTCTTTGCAGGCATCACTCAGGCCGGGATTATATTTTCAGCAATAATGAGGATAGCCGGAGCAGAATGGGGGAAATATTATTCAAGGGCCGGTGAGATTATCACATTAGCCTCTGCCCCTGTGGTCTTTATCCTGTTTTTATTTATCGCATTTGCAGGAGGCGCTGATCATCTGTTCTTCTGGCTTTCAAAAGGCGCCGGCCATGCAGAAATAGCAAATGAATATAATCCCCTGTGGTTTAACAAGGGTTCCTTCATCTGGCGTAATATCATCTCAATGGGAATCTTTTATATAATCAGTTATTGGTATTACAGGAAAGACCGTAAAGAAAATCTGAAATCCACTTCTATTATTGCCGCCCTTGTCATTATTTCCTATGTAATTCACAACACGATTATGGCATGGGACTTTGGTATGACTATAATTCCCCACTGGGAGAGCAATATATTCCCGCCCTATTTTATTGTGGGAAACATATTTTCAGGAACCGCCTTCCTGTTGATCCTCTCCCAATTGTTTTTAAAGGCAGCCCCTGATAAAAGTCCCCCTGAAAATTATCTGGTCCCCATGGGCAAGCTCCTCTTTGGTTACACGCTCACCTGGATATACATGCTGTGGTCTCAGTATATCGTAATATGGTACGGAGACATACCACGGTTTACAGAACCCCTTTACAGGCAGATGACTGGAAATTACAGGTTTAGTTTTTCATTGATGATTATCATGGCATTTCCCCTTCCCTTTATGGCCCTTGTCCAGCGCCGGGTAAAATCCTCCAAACCGGCGCTGATAGCAGTCTCTTTTTCCGTCTGTGCTGGAATCTGGATAAACAAATACCTTATGGTCCTCCCCTATTTTTCAGACGGCGCCAGCCCTGTTGCCTTAACATGGACCGGACTATCCTTAATTGGCGGAGGACTCGGAATAATATTTCTATCAGTAATTTTATTTCAGAAATTGTTTGCTGAGGCTTTGGAAGAGAATCCTTAAATCAGAATTGAAAATGCCGATTTCTAATGGATCATTCCCCTTGTAAATCAGAAAGATAGACCCCCTATACCTTTAACTTTTTCGGGCAAACCTTCGATAAGAACTGTATATCTAAAATGTATTGCATGATTTAATGTGTTATCCAAATTATCAGAACTATAGAAGGTAAAAAATGAGGAACAATGCGGCGGCAATTATAATTTGTTTGGCGGTTTTATCTATTGGCACTGCATGGGCTACCCCAGTCCAGTTTTCCGGAAATAACCATTGGTATGAGGCCGTTTATGTCCCAGGCGGTATTACATGGTATGATGCCAGGGCTAAGGCAGAATCCTCTGGTTATTATCTGGCAACAGCTACTTCGGAGGTGGAGAACCAGTTTATCTTCTCCCTCATTAATGATCCTAAGTATTGGGTAAACGGATACGGTTTTTCCCCTCTTATTCATTCTTTCGGACCCTGGCTGGGGGGGTATAGCGTAGGCGATGTCACAAAGCCTGAGAGCTGGCGCTGGGTAACCGGAGAAACATGGGCTTTTACAAAGTGGGGCACTGGAGAGCCAAACCTTCAAAATGAAATCGCTATCCAGTACTTTGGTAATGGTTTATGGAACGACAGGCAACCCACATGGAACAATTTGTACCCTAACTTTGGCGGCTACACCGTGGGGTATATCATGGAAAAAGATGCCCTCGTCTCAATCCCCGAGCCAGGCACTTTGATCCTGCTGGGGGCGGCCCTCGCCCTCATTGGCCTTTTTCTTATCAAGCGACGGAATAACTCTGAGCTGCGCCCCCTGGCCGTTACCAGTAAATAATGCAGCAGCAGGGACTATCGATCTTAAAATTAAAATTTCTATTCCTATCTTTAGACATTCCTATATTTAGATTTGACGTGCCATGTATATCCTGATAATATACAAACAATGATAGATTTTCAGAAGATAGAAGGCTTTGAGTGGGATGAAGGTAACGCCCGAAAGAATGAGAAGCATGGTGTAACGCAAGTCGAGGCTGAGCAGGTTTTCATAAATAAGCCGCTTTTAGTACTGTCGGATGAAAAGCATAGTTTGAGTGAGACAAGACTTCATGCCCTCGGGAAAACTAATGCAGAAAGGTTGCTGCATGTAACATTTACACTTCGATCTGCAGCGGCTGAAGGGCTCAAAATAAGAATAATTTCCGCACGTAGTATGCATGTTAAAGAGAGGAGAATTTATGAGCAAGAAACTGAAACCAATACCTAAGTTTAAATCCGAAGCCGAAGAGAGGAAATTTTGGGAGACACATGATACTACAGAGTATTTTGACTGGTCAAAGGCTGTACGTGCCAGTTTCCCTAATCTCAAGCCCTCCACGCAGTCTATTTCCTTAAGGCTGCCATTGTCACTGCTTGAACGAATAAAGATAGAGGCAAATAAGCGGGATGTACCATACCAGTCCCTTATAAAGGTATGGCTTGCGGAGAAGGTCGGATAAGGTTCTCTATTTATTTAATCGCCAACGAATTATAGCGGATGTCTTATATTGATCATATCTAATGCGATAGCATATAATGGTTGATTTTCATCCATTAACTGGATAATATGATACGGTGCTGCATACCTAAAATTTGAAGAAGAATTGATATGGAGAGGTGATTGGTTTTGAAAAAATAATTTACACATGCTTATCATAATTATCATAGCGACTTTTATTTCAACATTCCTCGGCGGGCTTTTTGCTTTAAAATTCAAAGACCGACTCCACCTCATATTGGGCTTCAGCGCCGGAGCGGTAATTGGCGTTGCCTTTTTTGATCTTATTCCTGAAGCGATCAGCCTTGGCAGCAAGCTTTATGACATTTCTACGATTACTGCTGTCGTTGCCGGAGGATTCATCACATACATGATCCTCGATCGTTTCGTCATTCTTCACGGCCACACTCACGACGAAGAAGACAGTTCCCACTCGCACAAATCCCATAGAGGAAAATTGGGCGCGGGAAGCCTGTCATTCCACAGCTTTATTGACGGCGCAGCTATCGGCCTTGCCTTTCAAGTCTCTGCTTCCGTAGGTGCAATTGTCTCTGTTGCAGTCCTTGTCCACGATTTTTCTGACGGCATAAATACCGTTAATATGATTCTTAAAAACAAGGGCGAAAGAAAAGAGGCCTTTAAATGGCTCTTTATTGATGCTATTGCTCCTGTCGCAGGAGTTTTCTCAACCTTCTTCTTTACTCTTCCGGACAGCGCTCTTGGGATATTACTTGCGGTATTTTCAGGATTCTTTCTCTACATCGGCGCCAGTGATCTTTTACCGGAAAGCCATCACAGCCACCCGACAAAATGGACCACTATAATGACTGTTTTAGGAATCACTGTTTTATTTGTCGCTATCAGACTGGCAAATTTGTAAGCATCTCAGATGAGCTTATGTGTAAGATTGATGCCCTCGCAAAAAAGTCACCTTTTCAGCGCCTCAACAACGGTCTGACCGATTAATGCGGGATTTCGTACAACATATATACCGGCCTTTTCCATTGCAGCCATCTTCTCTGATGCTGTACCCTTGCCTCCTGAGATAATCGCACCGGCATGTCCCATTCTTCGTCCGGGAGGGGCTGTAATACCGGCAATAAAACCTACCACAGGTTTGGAGAAATCAGATTTAATATACTCAGCAGCACGCTCCTCTGCATCTCCGCCAATCTCGCCAATCATAACTACTGCATCTGTATCATTATCCTTCTCAAACATCCCAAGAAGGTCAATAAAATTTGAACCATTTACAGGGTCGCCGCCTATACCAATACATGTAGACTGTCCAAGCCCTGCCTTTGTTAACTGCCAGACCGCCTCATAGGTAAGGGTTCCGCTTCTTGAAATAACACCGATTCTCCCCTTCTTATGGATGAAACCTGGCATAATACCTATCTTACACTCGTCCGGTGTAATAATACCCGGACAATTAGGACCAATAAGCCTGCTCTTCTTCCCTTCCATGAATCTCTTTACATTAACCATGTCCATTACAGGAATCCCCTCTGTAATGCATATAATCAGAGGAATCTCTGCCTCAGCAGATTCCATTATGGCATCTGCGGCAAAGGGTGGAGGCACAAATATCAATGATACATTAGGGCCTGTAGCCATAACAGCCTGTTTTACTGTATTGAATACCGGAACCCCTTCAAACTCTGTACCGCCTTTTCCAGGAGTCACACCAGCTACAATATTTGTCCCGTATTCCAGACATGCGCTTGCATGAAAGGAACCCTCCTTACCGGTTATCCCCTGCACCATAAGTCTTGTATTTTTATTAACAAGGATACTCATTTTTGCACCCCTTCCCTTATTATGTTTTTCTTACTCCTGCCGCATCACCCATTACTCATTACTCATAACCCATTTCCCATTACACACTCCCCATGACTAACTTAACCACCTTCTGCGCCCCTTCCCACATATCTGAGGCAACTTCAAGATTAAGCCCTGATTCCCTGAGCATTTCAAGCCCTTCAACAGCATTTGTACCTGCAAGCCTTACAACAAGCGGCACTTTTATCTCAACCTCTTTAGCCGCCTCGATAATACCGCCGGCTATCCTCTCACATCTCACAATCCCGCCGAATATATTTACAAATACCCCTTTTACATTCTTATCCGCAAGCAGAATCTGGAAGGCCTGCTTCACAGTCTCTTTTGAAGCGCCGCCGCCGACATCAAGAAAATTTGCAGGCTCACTCCCCGCAAGTTTGATAACGTCCATAGTAGCCATTGCAAGGCCGGCGCCATTCACCATACACCCGATATTCCCATTGAGTTTTATATAATTAAGTCCGTGCTTAGACGCCTCAATTTCAAGCTCTTCCTCTTCATCAAGATCACGTAATGCCTTTATGTCCTCATTCCTGTAAAGCGCATTATCATCAAAGCTCATCTTTGCATCAAGTGCAATTAGCCTGTTATCTTTTGTGATAACAAGAGGATTAATCTCTATTAAAGAGGCGCCTTTCTCTGTAAGCAGTCTGTAAAGATTTCCGGCCATAGCTATAAACTGCTTTATTATTTCAGGGGCAAGACCAAGCCTGAATGCCATATTCCTGCCGTTGAACTGCTGAAAGCCTACAGAAGGGTCTATATACTCTTTAATTACCTTTTCAGGCGTTTTCTCAGCGACCTCTTCTATCTCCATACCGCCTTCAAGACTTGTTATAAATACAGGCCTGCTGTATGTACGATCAATCAAAAGGCTTAGATAAAGCTCCTTAGCAATAGCAATACCTTCTTCAATCAGGAGTTTCCTTACACACCTTCCTTCAGGGCCGGTCTGGTGTGTTACGAGGGTCTTTCCCAGAAGCTCCTTTGCATATACCGCAATATCCTTCTTATCTTTGGCCAGCTTTACCCCGCCTGCCTTACCCCGGCCCCCTGCATGTATCTGGGCCTTAACCACTGCCACATCTGTGGTTACCTCCTTTGCATACTGTGCTGCTTCTTCTGCAGAATATACCGCCTTCCCGTCAGGAACGGGGATATTGTATTGAGCAAACAATCTCTTTGCCTGAAACTCATGTATGTTCATATCAGTTCCCCTATGATGGCTTCGTAAAAAGTCCATCTGCATCAATTGTTAGATTTAGTACATCAGGGGCAAAATATATCATCAGTATTACAATAAATCAACAGAAAATTTTCGCCATGTCAAAATTAATTCTTGACTGATGTAACCATGTAGGTTACTGTCATGTAGTGATCAAAAGTTTTAGACATAAGGGACTGGAAGATTTTTTCTATGATAATTCCAGGAAGGGTATTCAAGCACAACATGCTCAGAAATTAGCTGACATTCTTGATAGACTTGATGCAGCAAAAGAAGTAAAAGATATGAATTTCCCAGGATCTGATTTACACCAGCTCAAGGGCGAAATGAAAGGATTATGGAGTATAAAAGTATCGGGAAACTGGAGAGTTGTGTTCACCTTTACAGAAGGTAGCGCAGATAATATAAATTATATAGACTATCATTGATAGCCTCGTAAAAAGTCAGGGAAGCGTACGGCTTTGTAAAAAGCTCCAGGTGCAAGGCGCGCAAATCCTGAGGAATGAGGCGTACTTTGTTGGTACGCCGCAATGACGAAGGATGCAGCGCAACGACGCACGACCCATTGCATTTACTTCGTAGCAATGGGTACCCCGCTTTTTACGAAGCCGTCATCATTAGGAGGATTAGGAATGAGAAATCGTAAACGGCCGCCAACACACCCTGGTGGTATCTTAAAAAGACAGTATATAGAACCTTTATCTTTAACTGTTTCGGAACTTTCAGAAATACTTAAGGTATCGAGAAAAACTCTTTCCAGGATTATTAACGAACATGGCTCAGTCAGCCCTGTTATGGCTTTACGATTATCAAAAGCATTCAATACAACACCTGAACTCTGGCTTACGCTGCAACAAAACTATGATTTATGGTACGCCTCTCATGAATCAAATGACTGGAAGAACATTGAAGCTATTGCAGTATAATATAGACTTTGCCATTTCCTTTATAACTTTGCTAAAGCATCGCTGTTAGAAAGCACTTTCCCTTCCCTCAGCAATCATCTTCCCCTCTTCCTCACCACCACAAACTTCAGATAATGGGTCTGCGGCATTGATAAGAGGATTGGATGGTCGTTTGATTGTAAGCGGTTTTCCATGAGCTGAAGGAGACATCCTGCATCTACAGCGGCATCATGTATAATATCAATAAAAAAAAGGGGACAGATTTATTTCCCAGCGGTAGTCGAGTAGACCGGTTTCTCCCGATGCTGTAGGATGATATTTGTTTTCTCTGTTACCGCCTGGTTTCCCGGCGGTGCCACTGTATTTCAGCCATACATCAGTTGTCCCCGGCCCCTCTCAGAACCGTGCTTGCGCTATTTACGCACGCGGCTCCTCACATGCTCAATTTACAGATTTTGCTTCGCCTTTTCCGCTATGCGGTGCAGTTTTGTTGCCACCGTTTCTCCGCTTCTGTGAGCGGCCGGTGTTTCCTCACACCACGCTGACATGTGTGGCCTCCTTTCCTCCAGCGGAGTTACCCGCCTTCTCAGGTACTACGAAACCATCCGACTCCCTATGCATGATTTTGCCTTCCTCCCTCTTGAAAGAAGATAACACAGGGTCTCCCGGGTGCCCGTGTAATCCCAATGTCAGACATGACATGGTCTCTGACCCCGGAGAAGCGAACATCGTCTTGCCATTAACGTCAATGTTCGTATTGACTTCCACCTCTATTAAAGTGTTGTCCTTCCCAATGCGACGCTTACGAGGCTCAATCCCTTCAACCTTTCGGCTTACGGCCTATCTGCTCGCTGTCCTACGCTTAAAGTCTGATGTTACCACCAAACCTCCAGGGACTCGCTACCCGGCGGCTGGCCTGCCTTCCGGAACGGGATTCGCACCCGCTTGACTACACGACCTTGCCCGGCCGCACAATAAATCTGTCCCCTATAATTAAGAAGAGAAAGACTATCTGGAGACGTTCCTAACTTCTCCACAATGACGGCTAAGTTCTACCTCCTTTTTCTGAGCTTTCCTGACGCAGAATCTCCTGGGAACCATGAACCACGGCCAAAACATCGATCTGATCCGGATTTATGTAATAGATAATCCGGTATGAACCTTCGATTACCTCTCGAATCTGGTCCATTTCATACTCTGGTACCCGGCGGCCAGAAAGAGGGAACTCAGCAATTTGCTGTGATCGCCGAGTCAGACGATCAACCATGCGCCTGGCATACGTAGAAGAGTCTTGGGCAATATAGGCGTGAATGGCATCAAGATGGCCTTGGGCCGTTTCTGTCCAGTGAACTCTCATTCCGGAAGGCCATACTTGGCCCGGACTTCTTTCACATCTTTTGTCCTGCCGGCCTTACTATCCGCCAACCCCATTTCAATGGCCTCGCGTACGTATATCTCGTGCATGAGGTCATCCCATGTGGCCTTCTCGGGCAACCGATCAATAAGTTTGTGAGCTTCTTCTTTCTGCATTACCCTTGACATAAGGCGACCTCCTTTTGTTTGAAAGTAAGTATACCCGGAAGGAGTTAGTATTTCAATCTCTGAAAGGCATGGATATTGAGGACAGGTATAAGTTTTGAACCTGTTTTCCTTATTTCACTCAATTACCTTCCCCTCTTCCTCACCACCACAAACTTCAGATAATGGGTCTGCGGCATTGATAAGAGGATTGGATGGTCGTTTGATTGTAAGCGGTTTTCCATGAGCTGGAGGAGACATCCTGCATCCACTGCTGCA
>JAHFER010000061.1 GCA_023248365.1 Nitrospirota bacterium | reverse complement strand
TTTTTGCGACGAATACCCCTATTACTCCTCTTTTACGTCCACACTTTTAGAGCACTCGAGAGAAAATGTCCTTGATTTGATCAGATCACGAAACCTTAATTCAAACAGTTTTGTTGTTGAGCTTGCCAGTAACGATGGTTATCTTCTGAAAAACTATGTTCAGAGTGGCATTCCCTGTCTCGGCATAGAACCTGCTGAAGGTCCGGCACAGGCCGCTGTTAATGCAGGAATCCCAACAGAATGCACATTTTTTAATAAAGATTTAGCCCTTCAATTGCGGGAACAAGGGAGGAGGGCTGATATCATTCATGCAAACAATGTGCTGGCCCATGTTGATGACACCAATGGGTTTGTAGAGGGGATAGCTATTTTATTGAAGGACAACGGTGTAGCGGTTATAGAAGTGCCTTACGTAAAGGATCTGATTGATTTTTGTGAGTTTGACACCATTTATCATGAACACCTCTGTTATTTTTCAGTTACAGCCGCTGATAAGCTATTCAGGCGGCATTCACTGTTCCTGAATGAGGTGAAGCGCCTCCCTATTCATGGTGGCTCATTACGTCTTTATGCAGGCCTAAAGGAAGACGTAGGAGAATCTGTTCTGACACAGATAGCCTCTGAAAAGGATCAGAAGATTGACCATCTTAGTTATTATAGCGATTTTGCTATTAAGGTTGGTAAAATAAAAGATTCTCTGCGAAGTCTATTGTACGGACTGAAGAGTGAAGGAAAAAAGATAGCGGCATATGGCGCTGCAGCTAAGGGAAGTACATTGATAAATTATATAGATATTGGCAAGGAAGTCATTGATTTTGTTGTCGACAGAAATATTCATAAACAGAACAAATACATGCCTGGGAAACATATCCCCATTTATTCACCTGAAAAAATCCTGGAGGAAATGCCGGATTACGTATTGATCCTGCCCTGGAATTTTACAGAAGAAATTCTTCAACAACAGAATGAATACCGTCAAAGGGGCGGAAAGTTTATTATCCCTATCCCGGAGCCTAAAATTGTTTAGTCTTTCAGATCATATATGTTACTGCTGTGGATCAAAAGGCCTGTTAAACTTTTATGATATTACAGGCATACCTGTCCACAGTGTCCTGCTCATGCCAAGCCGTGAAACAGCAATAAATTATCCCAAGGGAAATATCTCGCTCGGGTATTGTCAAAAATGCGGGTTTATATCAAATACCGCTTTTAAACCTGAAGTCCATGAATACTCATCAAAGTATGAGGAGACGCAGGGGTTCTCACCCACATTTAATGCCTTTTCCCTAAACCTGGCTAAGCGCCTGATTGAAAAATACAACTTAAATGGGAAGGATATTATTGAAATAGGCTGTGGAAAGGGTGAGTTTCTGACACTGCTCTGTGAACTTGGCAACAATCGTGGAATAGGATTTGACCCGGCGTATGTAAACGAACGCATGCATAGCAAAGCCGCAGAACGGATAATATTTATAAGAGACTTTTATTCTGAGAAGTATTCCTATCATAAAGGAGATATTATCATCTGCAAAATGACATTGGAACATATTCAAAATCCTTTTGAGTTAGTAAGCACTGTCAGGCGCTCAATAGGAGATCAACCTGGGACAAATGTAATTTTCCAGGTTCCGGACGTAACCCGTATCCTGAAAGATCTCGCATTTTGGGATATCTACTATGAGCACTGTTCTTATTTTAATCCTGGGAGTTTAGCGCGTTTATTCAGGAAATCAGGATTTGAAGTCATTAATCTTACTCGAGAATATGATGACCAGTATATCTATATCGAAGTAAAACCCATCTGTGGTAAAGATGACCTTACTTTAACCGGGGAAGATGGGATTAAAGAGCTCACACAGGATGTGGAGTTTTTTTCTAAGAACTACAGACGTAAGCTAAATGAATGGAAACATAAGTTAGAGATTATAAAACAAAAAGGGGGCCGGGTTGTACTGTGGGGGTCCGGTTCTAAGGGGGTTTCATTTCTTACAACACTTAATATACAGGATGAAATTGGTTATGTGGTAGATATAAACCCTTACAGGCATAACACATATATGGCTGGAACAGGACATGAGATCGTCGCGCCAGTCTTTTTGAAGGAATATAAACCGGATATGGTTATTGTGATGAATCCGGTTTACTGTAATGAAATAGAGGAAGAACTTAAAAAAATGGGCATTAAACCGGAGATTATAACAGTTTAACTAAATAACATGGCTATTTTATCATTACACCGTAAAACAAAGAAGGTAAAAAGGGAGATACCCTTTCACAGGCCCTACATAACTGAGGAAGAGATATCGGAAGTAGTCGATTCCATTAGGTCGGGATGGATTACAATGGGCCCCAAAACTATTAAATTCGAAAAAGAATTTGGAGAATATATAGGTTCAAAGAATGCAGTTTCGATGAATTCCTGCACCGCCGGCCTTCATCTTGCACTTAAGGCCATAGGGTTGCAAGAAGGGGACGAAGTCATTGTGCCGGCAATTACTTTTACTGCGACCGCTGAGGTAGTGACTTATTTTAATGCAAAACCTGTCCTTGCAGATGTGGATACTGATACCTTCAATATAGATATAGCTGACGCTGCGAAGAAGGTAACAAAAAAAACAAAAGCTATAATCCCTGTACATTTTGCAGGCCAACCCTGCGACATGGATGAATTAATTGATTTGGCAAAAGAGTATAACCTCTTTGTCATCGAAGATGCTGCACATGCCATTCCTGCCTTTTATAAAAACAGAAAGATCGGGACAATGGGGGATATTACCTGCTTCAGTTTTTATGCGACAAAGACTCTCAGCACAGGTGAAGGGGGAATGGTCACTACAGAAAACGATGAATGGGCTGAACAGATGAGGATTTTAAGGCTGCATGGCATCTCCAAGGATGCATGGAAAAGATATACGGATATTGGTTCATGGTATTATGAGGTGGTAGAGGCCGGGTTCAAATACAACATGACCGATATACAGGCGGCGATGGGGCTTGCACAACTAAAGAAGGTAGATTGGATGTGGCAAATGCGGAAAAAAATCGCCGGGAAATACACTGAAGCCTTTGGATCTATTTATGAGGTAGCAACACCTCATGTCAAAACGGATAGAGAGAGCGCATGGCATCTGTATGTTTTGAAACTAAATCTGGAAATGCTTAAAATAGGAAGGGATCAATTTATTGAAGAGATGAAAAGCAGAGGGGTTATAACATCAGTGCATTTTATACCCCTGTACGAACATCCTTACTATAGAGATACCTTTAAATATAACCAGCATGAATATCCATCATCTGAATCAATTTCCAGGCGAATTGTCTCATTGCCTATTTATCCTGGGATGACGGATGAGGATATCGAATATGTAATAGTATCAGTGGAAGATATTATCAAGAAATATAAAAGGTGAACCCAAAACCGGCGAAACGTCTTTTAGATATCTTATTTTCATTGACAGGACTACTCATACTCTCACCCCTTTTCGCAGTGGTGGCATTATTAATAAAACTTGATGGGGATGGGCCGGTATTCTTCCGCCAGGAAAGGGTCGGGAAGGATTTTCAACCCTTCAGGATTTATAAGTTCAGGACTATGCACCCAAGTGCAGAAAATAAAGGTCCTTTGATTACAGTGAGAGGAGATGCCCGGATTACAAAGATCGGGGCATTGTTAAGGAAGTACAAAATAGATGAACTACCGCAGCTACTTAATGTCTTAAAGGGAGATATGAGTTTTGTCGGGCCCAGGCCAGAGGTAAAAAAATATGTTCGATTATTCAATTCGGAATACAAGAAACTACTAAAGATACGCCCTGGAATAACAGATCCCGCGTCAATAAAATATTCAGATGAAGAAAGAGTCTTGTCCCAATCGGGAAATTGGGAAGAAGATTATACAAAAAAGATCTTGCCGGAAAAGATCAAACTTTCATTACATTATGCAGATAATTATAATGTCATTACAGATTTAAATTTAATATTAAAAACCATCTTTAAATCATCTGCCGGATAGGTACGGAGACTTCTAAAATATGGCCCACGGGAAGCAACCAGATGACATAACCGTAGTAATTAAGCCAAGATCAGGCTGGGAATTTATCGATTTCCGGGAATTGGGCGCGTACCGCGACCTGCTGTTTTTCCTTGTCTGGCGCGATATTAAGGTTATTTACGCCCAGACAATACTCGGTTTTGCATGGGCTGTTTTAAACCCGCTGGCTCAAATCATAATCTTCGGGGTCGTTTTTGGACATGTGGCGAACGTCTCTTCAGACGGCATCCCGTACATTCTCTTTTCAAGTGTCGCCATAATCCCATGGACTTACATGTCTGAGGCAATGCAGAATTCGAGTCAGAGCCTTGTGGCAGGCCAGGGTATGCTTGACAAAATATATTTCCCAAGGCTGCTCTTCCCGCTAACCGGGGTTCTCTCAAAATTAGTCGATTTCGTGGTCTCTCTAATTATCCTGCTGGGCCTGCTTGTATATTACCGCGTTTCGCCCACGGTCAACTTACTGCTCTTACCCTTTTTCGTTATTTACATGATGTTAATACCAGCCGGCATAGGTATGTGGTTATCGGCTTTGGCTGTGCGATTTCGCGATGTGAAGTTTGCCTTGCAGTTTATAATACGAATGCTGATTTATACCGCCCCGATAGTTTACTCGGCGTCTGCAATCCCTGCGCGGTACCGTTTGCTCTATTCCGTAAACCCGGTTGTAGGAGTAGTGGAAGGTTTTCGCGCCTGCCTGCTCGGCGCTGCAATGCCCTGGCCTTATATACTCCCTGGCCTCCTTTTCGCTCTGCTACTGGTTATCAGTGGGGCCTTTTACTTCAGGCGGATGGAGGAAAGTTTCGCGGATGTTATTTGATAGTAAGTCACGGACAAACTGCTAATATAATTATATGAGCTCAAGAGACATAGCGATAAATGCAGCCAATATCAGCAAATGCTTTCGAATCGGCTCGAAAGAGAAGATGCATGACAGTATCGGCGGTGCGCTGATTGATTTCATAAAGAGGCCGCTGAAAAATTATCGTAAATACCGCTCTCTTTACCGCTTTGATGATAATAATCAGTCGAAAGATTCTGATGGGGGCACTAAAGATAGTGACGTTCTCTGGGCTATTAATAATGTCTCCTTTGAGATAAAACACGGTGAAGTAGTCGGTATCATCGGAAGAAATGGGGCCGGCAAATCAACGCTCCTCAAGATTATCAGCAAAATTACTACTCCAACAACAGGCTTTATTGAGTTGAGAGGCAGGGTTTCGAGTCTTTTAGAGGTCGGCACGGGCTTTCATCCGGAGCTTACAGGTAGAGAGAATATCTACTTGAATGGCACTATCCTGGGCATGAAAAAGAGAGAGATAGATATTAAATTTGACGAGATAGTGGAGTTCTCCGGAGTTGAAAAATTCATAGACACTCCTGTTAAACGTTATTCTAGCGGTATGCGTGTGCGCCTGGCCTTCTCTGTAGCAGCGCATCTTGAACCGGAGATCCTTGTGATAGACGAAGTGCTTGCAGTCGGTGATGCCGATTTTCAAAAAAAATGTCTCAACAAGATGCAGGAGGTGGGGCGTCACGGCCGGACGGTTCTCTTCGTATCTCATAACATGCCTTCAGTTACCCGCCTCTGCGAGAGGGTAATTCTTCTTCAGGAAGGAAAAATATTGAAAGATGGGCCATCCCACAAGGTGGTGAGCGCATACCTACATTCCGGTTATGGCACGATGGCGGTACGGGAATGGTTAGATCCGGCAAAGGCGCCATGCAGTGATATTGCCCGACTTTTTGCTGTGCGGATAAGGACAGAGGATGGCAAAATATCTGATGCGCTCGACATCCGGCAGGAGGTCAGGTTAGAGATGGAGTACGAAGTTTTTTCATCTGACTTTATTCTCCTGCCTAATTTTCACCTGCTGAATGAAGATGGAGTAGAGGTCTGCTGCCTCGTTGATCTGGATTCTGAATGGCGAAACCGGCGGCGTCCCGCCGGGCGGTACATTACAACCGCCAGGATTCCCGGGAATCTGCTCTCTGAGGGGACATTCTTTGTCAGGGCAAACCTCTGCAGCCTTGATCCATTGACAATCCAATTTGATGTGCCTGACGCGGTTGCATTCCAGGTTATTGACAGTCTCGATGGCGACTCAGCCCGGGGAGACTATGCAGGGCCTTTTCCCGGAGTCATGAGACCAATGACGAGCTGGAACACTCAGTTTAGTCCAAACGGGAAAGGAGTATTGTCCCCTAAGTGATACACCCGGATAACAAACCGAAACTGACGGATTCCATTTGTACAGTTTGCGGATCTGCAGAAGTCTCTGTTTTCTTAGATGTTCACCAGGTCCCTGTACATTGCAACGTCCTTTGGCCATCAAGGGATGAAGCTACAAATGCCCCGAAAGGCGATATTGCACTGACGTTCTGCAGTTCGTGCGGTCATATCTTCAATACCGCGTTCAATCTTGACTGTATGTCCTACGGTCAGACATACGAGAATTCGCTCCATTTCTCCCCACGTTTTCAGGAATATGCAACGGCCTTAGCGGAAAGCCTGATTGGGCGACATGATCTACACAAGAAGGTTGTGATGGAGATCGGCTGTGGGAAGGGGGATTTCCTGGAATTGCTTTGCGGGTTGGGCAAGAATAAAGGGATAGGTTTTTATCCAAGCTACCTTCAGGAGGAGTCAGGCATATCTTCCAAAGGGGATGTCATGATCATCTCTGATTATTATTCTGAACAGTACGCAGACTACAAAGCAGACCTTATTTGTAGCCGCCACGTCCTGGAGCACATAGGCTCACCCGCTGTTTTCATGGCATCCCTGCGACGTGCTATAGAGAGCAGGATAAACACCATCATTTTCTTTGAAGTGCCGAACGCAGCATTCACGCTGAGAGACCTCGGTATTTGGGATATAATCTATGAACATTGCTCATATTTCAGCCCCACTTCACTCGCCCGCCTTTTCGAGTCATCAGGATTCCGGGTACAGAGGCTTGAAGAGACATTCGGCCGCCAGTATTTGTGTATCGAGGCTTCACTTACTACCAATGGAACAAAGAAATCGTGGAATGGGGAGGTATACGATCTTGAAAGAATCAAATCTGATGTACTTTCGTTTACTGATAGATATCAAAAGAAGATCGGGGATTGGCATCTCAGGTTTGAGAAGATGAAACAAAAGGGAGTAAATGCCGTCATCTGGGGGGCTGGATCTAAGGGAGTGACCTTCCTGAATACCATTGCAGGGGACGTTATCAAGTATGTTGTTGATATCAATCCACGTAAACATGGGATGTTCATACCCGGTACCGGCCAGGAGATTGTGCGGCCGGACTTTCTGCATTCGTACCACCCTGATGCCATTATCGTTATGAACCCCGTATATCTGGAAGAAGTACGGGGAATGGTTGATTCCTTTCGCATCAATCCCGACATCATACCGGTTTAAATGGTATAGTTATTGCACAATTTCCCCTATGGTGAAGAAACAATAATTATCGCCTTCACAAGAAGACCATGATCTCAGCACGATAAACACCAGGGAGAAAATCATGGGAGTGAATTCCAGGAATCTGCTGTACCTGCTACTTGGGTTTTTTATATTATTTGCTGAAGCGCCAGCCTTCGCGATTACTTCTGACGATTTTAGTTCCCCGGTACTCAATACCACTCTCTGGACAGTGATTAATCCTCGTACTGACGCCACCTTTACCATTGAATGGGCAGGCACGCCAGACTCCGTCCTTTCGATTAACGTTCCTGCAGGGACAGAGCATGACGTCTGGTCAGGAAACATGGCGCCGAGGATCATGCAAGCCGCGGCAAATGAAGACTTCGAGGTCAAGGTAAAATTTCAGTCATCTATTACCTCTCAGTACCAGATCCAGGGGATGATTGTTGAGCAGGATAGCAATAATTTCATACGCTTTGATTTCGTAAGGGATAACCTCGGAACAAGGGTTTTTGCGGCTACTTTTTCGAACGGAAGTCCCAGCGCAAAATTGAATGTCAGTATTGTCAGCGGCAATCCGCTATATCTTCGGATAACGCGGGCAGGTAGTCAATGGACTGAATCATACTCATACAACGGGACGAGCTGGACAACTGCTGGCAGTTTTTCCCACACTCTGACAGTAGCCTCAGTCGGCCCCTTTGCAGGCAACGCAGGTAATCCTGCCCCGGCCTTTACATCGAGGATAGACTATTTCTTCAACACAGCATCCCCAATTTCCCCTGAAGACGGAGGGGATACAATTCCGCCTGTGATCAATATATGGTATGGCCCTGATCAACTATTTGCATATAATGGTATCCCCCAGGCATGGGTGAATATACTGG
>JAHFER010000060.1 GCA_023248365.1 Nitrospirota bacterium | reverse complement strand
TTGCTAATGCACATTCAACACATTCTCCTGATGGCGGGCCTTACAGAAGAAAAGATGTGGTCTTTTCAGAGGTGATGGATTCAATGAGCGGAAATGGTTCAGGCAAGGTAAAGGTTAGCGAGGTAATAGAGGACCAGAGGCCTTTTCAGGTAGTGTACGATCCCCAGCATCCTGATGCCAATGCAGAGGGATATGTGCAACTGCCGAATGTTAATCTGCTTGAGGAGATGGTTAATATGATTTCAGCCTCAAGGGCCTATGAGGCAAATGTAACAACAATAAGTTCTGCAAAGAGTATGGCGATGAAGGCGCTGGAGATAGGAAAGTAAGGCAAAAGCGGAATGCAGAATCTAACCACAGAGTCACTGAGACAAAGAGAAAAGATTTAAAATTTTAATTAAAAAAACTCTGTGCCTCTGTGCCTCTGTGGTTAAAATGGGATTTATGGTTAAAAAGGGGCAATCATGGATGATTTTGGGATAAAGGGGATTGGTAAAATAGCGCAGGAGATTTCTGCTAAGGGAGTGGAGAAAAAGGCTGAGAGTAAGGAATCTTTTGCAGATGTCCTTAAGGGATCTATTGAAAAGGTTAACGGGCTCCAGACAGAGGCAGATCAGGCAACCCAGCAGTTTCTGCTCGGAAATGATTCAAATATCCATCAGGTAATGATTGCAATGGAAAAGGCAAATCTCTCATTTCAAATGATGATGCAGGTTAAAAATAAGATTGTAAATGCATATGAAGAAATGATGAGAATGCAAGTATGAGGGTAAATGGCTATATCTTCTGACATACAAAGTAAATTGGCTGCCGTTCCCACGGGAACAAAGATTATGGCTATAGCTGGTATTGCGGCTGCTATAGCCATAATTACGGTGATAGTTATGTGGGCAAACCGCCCTGTTTTCCAGGTGCTTTTTTCCAATCTTTCTCCGGAAGATGCAGGGGCAATAACAGAAAAGTTAAAAGAGCTAAAGCTTCCTTATGAGATAGGAGACAGCGGGTCAGTAATGGTTCCGGAAGATAAGGTGCTTGAACTGAGGATGACGCTGGCCAGTCAGGGGTTGCCTTCAGGTGGAGGGGTTGGCTTTGAAATCTTCGATAAAACCACTATAGGTATGACCGACTTTATACAGAAGATTAATTACAGGAGGGCGCTTCAGGGAGAACTCTCACGCACGATTGGGCAGCTCTCAGCGGTTGAACATGCAAGGGTACATCTTGCGGTGCCTGAGAAGACGCTGTTTTCTGATAAGAAGGAACATACAAGTGCATCTGTTGTGTTGAAACTCAGGGGTGGAAGGGCCTTGACTCAAAATCAGGTACAGGGGATAGTTCATCTTGTCTCAAGCAGTGTGGAAGGCCTGAATCCCCAGAATATTACCATAGTTGATACTAATGGTAATGTGTTGTCCCGTCCGTCTGATGATAGTAATAATTCCCAACTCTCAAATTATCAGAATGAATATCAGAGAGGTATTGAAAAATCGCTCGAAGACAGGGTTCAGAGCATGTTAGAGCATGCAGTAGGTCCGGGAAAGGCTGTTGTAAGAATTTCAGGTACACTTGATTTCAAACAGGTAGAGACCACAGAAGAGAAGTATGACCCGGACAAAGTGGCTGTAAGGAGTGAGCAGCGATCTCAGGATAATTCATCCGGTTCCTCCGGGACTGCATCCGGGGTTCCTGGTGTTCTATCAAATCTGCCCGGGGCAAAGGGAGAAAATCCAAAGGCAGCCGGGGGCAAGGGTAGTAATTCTTCACAGTCAAACCGGACACAGGAGACTATTAATTACGAAATAAACAAGACTGTTAACCATATCTTAGAACCTGTGGGAAATCTGAAGCGGTTGTCTGCGGCAGTAATGATTGATGGAAACTATGAAACTGTAAAGGGTACAGATGGTAAAGAAACAAGAAAATATATACCCCGTACAGAAGAAGAACTCAAAAAATATACAGAGATTGTGAAAACGGCTGTGGGTTACAGTGAAGAAAGAGGAGATCAGGTTGAAGTACTGAGCATCCCGTTTGAATCCAATGTGTCCATTAATGAAGCAGAACCGGAAGCAGGTAAATTTGGTAAATTATTAGAAGCGTCTGCAATTTTGCCGATCATAAAGTATCTGGTTGCCGGGATTACTGTCCTTCTGATCTTTATGTTTGTAATTAAACCAATGTTGAAGACTGTTATGGCGCCAAAGGGGCATGTTGGAGACTATTCAGGTTTAATAGGGGCTGGAGGTTCATTTCCCAGGGTAAGTGAGTTAGAGACTGCGCCGGCATCTGCATATCAGACAGGACAGGTGGAGGATGCAAAGTTCAGAGAAGAGGCTATTAAACTCGCAAAAGAAAACCCGACACAGACAGCGAAACTAATAAAATCGTGGATAAGTGAGAAATAAATACAGTAAACAGTGATAGGAAGCAGTGAGCAGTAAAATCCCCTCATCCCCCCTTTAGAAAAGTGGGGTGACTTACAATATTCCCCCTTTAGAAAAGGGGGACAAAGGGGGATTTGAAGTAAGAATCAAGACTTAAAGGAGCTTTGGAATAATGGCAGAGGAAAAACAAACTGGCTTTGAAAAGGCGGCGATACTCTTATTATCTCTTGGTGAGGATGTGGCGTCTGAGGTGATGAAGAATTTAGAGCCAAAAGAGATTAAGATGATTGGTAACTACCTGTCAAAGAATGAAAAACCAGAGCCTGTCAATGTAAAAGCCATCATGAAGGAGTTTTGTGAGGTTTCCAAATCTCCGGATGGACTTTTATTTGGCGGCGGGGATTATCTCCGTTCTGTTCTCACTAAGGCCATGGGACAGGACAAGGCAGATAAGATTATTGAAAATTTTGATATCAGCAGTGAAGGCCGGGGACTTGAGTCATTAAAATGGATCGACCCGAGGGGTATTGGGAATCTTATCAAAGGTGAACACCCTCAGACTATTGCGCTTATACTTGCACATCTGGATTCTGACCAGGCAGGTCAGGTAGTAACAATGCTGCCTGATGCTGTCAGGGCAGATGTCATATTCAGGATGGCCACAATAGAAAGTGTATCGCCTTTGCTGATTAAAGAGATTGAAGATGTGCTTACGAAACAACTCCTGATGGGTGGTAATGTTATGAATAAGAAGTTAGGCGGCCCTGAAGCAGTAGCCTCCATACTGAATAATATGGACAGGACCACTGAGGCAGCTATCTTAAGCAATATTGAACAAAATTATCCTGATCTGGCAGAAAAGATAAGGCAGATGATGTTTGTATTCGAAGACCTTAACAAGGTTGATGACAGGGGTATTCAGGAGATATTGAAAGAGGTCAGTAAAGAAGACCTTATGCTCTCTCTTAAAGGCGCTGGAGAGGAGTTAAAGGCGAAGTTTTTAAAGAATATGTCCACAAGGGCTGCTCAGGGTATAAAAGAAGATATGGAAGCAAAGGGGCCGGTGAAATTAAGTGAGGTTGAAAAGTCACACCAGGCTATTTTAAAGATAGCAAAGCGGCTCGAAGAAGAAGGAAAGATTGTTTTAGGAGGCAAGGGTGGTGAAGAAGTCCTCATCTGATAATTGCAGGATTCTTAAAAGCAGTAATAGCTCGCATAATATCGAACCCTTTCTATTAAGGTCAGTTGGTATTTCTGAAGATATTTCACCTTATCCTATTAAGGAAGAAAAAGAATCTCTGAAAGTTAAACTTGCAAGGGAGGCACATGAAAAGGGCTTCGGCGAGGGGCTTGAAACAGGCAGGCTCCAGATGTTAGAAGAACTCAGTAATGAGTTAACCCTTGTCAGGTCTTTGGTTGACGGCATCCATAAACTTAGTACCGGCATATACGGGATGATAGAAACTGATATTGTAGAGCTATCTATTTCTATTGCGCGAAAGGTAGTGTATGAGGCTGCTGATAAAGAACGCGAGGTGGTTGTTAATACCGTAAGAGAGGCCATCAGGAAGACATCAGACAGGGAGACCCTTAAGGTCAAAATAAGTCACATTGATTACGATATACTAAGCAAGAATAAATCAGAGCTGTTACAGTGCGTAGATGGGCTTAAGAGCATATATTTTGATGTTGATGAGACAATACACCCCGGGGGATGTTTGGTTGAGACTAATCATGGTGATATAGATGCGAGGATAGATTCACAATTCAATATCATTGAGGAAGAGGTCAGAAGGACAATAAATAAAAATCAGATTGCAGAGGAAGCATGATAGATCTCAGGAAATATCACCAGACAATAGAAGACATGGACCCTGTCAGAATATACGGCAAGGTTACGCAAATTACAGGTTTGATTATAGAAGGGCATGGTCCTGGTTCATCTATCGGAGAACTCTGTGATATCTATCCAAGAGGAGGAAATCAGGCTGTAGAGGCTGAAGTTGTAGGTTTTAAGGGTGGAAATATTCAACTTATGCCGCTGGGTGATACAAGAGGATTTTCTCCCGGGAGCAAGATAGTAGCAAAAAGGCATAAGGCCCATATAAAAGTAGGTAACAGTCTTCTTGGAAGAATATTGGATGGTATTGGAAATCCTCTTGATAGTAAGGGGCAGATAATTGAAAAGCATTCATATCCGATTTACAGGGATCCTATGAACCCGATGGACAGGAGGCGGATTGAAAAACCTCTTGATCTTGGGATAAAGGCCCTGAATGGCTTACTTACATGCGGTCAGGGACAGAGGCTTGGAATCTTTGCCGGAAGCGGTGTGGGGAAGAGTGTACTGCTTGGTATGATTGCAAGGAATACTACTGCAGATGTAAATGTGATTGCACTGATAGGAGAGAGAGGCAGGGAAGTAAAGGAATTTATAGAAAAGGATTTAAGAGAGGAAGGGCTTGCAAGGTCGGTTGTTATTGTTGCAACATCTGACCAGCCGCCGCTTGTAAGAATAAGAGGCGCATATATTGCCACGGCCATTGCTGAATATTTCAGAGACTGCGGTAAGAAGGTAATACTGATGATGGATTCTGTTACAAGGTTTGCTACTTCTTATAGAGAGGTAGGTCTCGCAGCCGGAGAACCTCCGACAACCAAGGGTTATACACCGTCAGTGTTTTCTGCGCTTCCCAGGTTACTGGAGAGGGCAGGCACATGTGCAGGAGAAGGAAGTATTACCGGGCTTTACACTGTACTTGTAGAAGAGGATGATTTAAATGATCCTATTGCAGATGCAGTAAGGTCTATATTGGACGGGCATATAGTTTTGTCAAGGGAGATTGCTGCAGAGAATCACTATCCTGCCATTGATATACTTCACAGTCTTAGCAGGACGATGATAGATGTGGTGTCATCAGACCATATAAATAATAACAGACGATTAAGAGAGATTCTATCAAGGTATAGAAAGGCAGAAGACCTTATAAACATAGGCGCCTACAAAAAAGGGAGTAATGCAAACATAGATTATGCCATAAAGATGATAGACCGCATTAATTCATTTCTGTGTCAGGGTATAAACGAAAAAGTAGATTTTGATAGTTGCGTGAGAGGATTACACGATCTGTTTGAAGAGAGGGTATAGCAGTGAAGCCCGGGGATTTCAGATACGAACCACTTCTTAAATATAAGGCTTTTATAGAGGAGGAAAAAATGTATGAACTTGCAGGGGCAACAGAGAAATTAGATATGGAAGAAAAGAGGCTTTTTTCATTAGAAGAGATTCAAAGATGTGCAGTGGAAGAGCTGATAGAAAGACAGGCCGTGGATGTTTCTCCGCATGAGATACTCATGTATCAGACATATCTTTATCATATTGATCTTGAGATAGAAACACAGCGTATGAAGGTTCTGGAGACCCAGCGCTTATATGATGAGAAGCGAGCCTCGCTTATTATTGCAACGCAGGATAGAAAGATAGTAGAAAAGGTAAAAGAGAATGATAAGGCAAAAATGATGGAGTCAGAAAAGAGGGCAGATAAGAAGGCGCTTGATGAGACAGGCACCAGCCGTTATGTGAGGGAGAATTGTTGAGGAGAAGAGAATTAATTATATATCTTACGATCTTCTTAAGTGTTATCACAGGGGTGTTTTTATTTATGCCGGCCTCTGCAAAACAGGAACAGGTCAACACGAATCAGAAGGTTTCAAATGAAGATGAAAAGGATATCTCAGGGATTATGAAGTCCCTCGAAGACAGGGAAAGAGAACTGGCGAAAAGAGAAGATGCACTGAAGAAAGAAGAACTGAGCCTGAATGCACTGAAAAATGCAGTTGAATTATCAATAAAACAGTATTCGTCCATGAGAGAGCGCCTTCAAAAAGATTTGGCCTCAAACAAAGGGAAAAATAATTCTCTGCAGGGGATGGAAAATCTTGTGAAGATATATGAGGCGATGTCCCCGTCTGAAGCAGCGCAAAGGATTGAGAGGTTAGACAGCGCTATGGCAGTAGAGCTTATCTCAAGGTTAAAGAGCAAGCATGCAGGTAAAATTATGGAGGCCATGTCCACAGAACGGGCAGTAAGGCTTACTGAAAAGATCGCGACGATAAAAGGGGATAAATAAATTGTCTGTACAGCAGGTTAATGCTAAACAATCCAATGTTAGGAAAATTGAACCAGACCCGGCAAATGTTCAGGGACAGGATATATTTTCTGCGGTCCTTTTATTAGCAGAAATGAACAAGCCTATTACGGACAGTGTGAGTGTCAGTGTCAGTGACAGCGCCGGTTCAAATTCAAGTGTAAGTCCTGATAAGGAAAGTGCGGGTGTCAGTTCAAATAACAGCGTCAGTGTCACAAACACTGACAAAGGCACTGTCAAAGCCACTGACAAAGGAACTGACAAAGCCACTGATATTGTTGCAGGCACTGACACTGTCTGTACAAAGGGTGATAAAGTAAGCACGATTATTGGTAAGCCTGATGCCGTTACACTGGGAAAGACTAAAAAAGAAGGTCAGAATATAAAGTCAGAATCAGGTTTATTTGATACTGCCATGCCTATGCACAGCGCTAAGAAAGACGCTGTTCCGGCAGTTGATGGAACTGATAATTCAACATTATTTAAAGACAAAGGTTTTAACATTAACTCTAACAAAGATGCAATTATTGATAATCCCGGAAGCAACATAATAGTTAATGACAATAATGCACTGGTAAATGCTGTAAAGGGTACTGAATTTACTGATAATAACAGTTTAAACACACAACCTGTTACTAAATATGTAGATCAGGGAAATTTAATTCAGTACATGTCACAACAGGTTATTTACGCATCTCAATTAGGGAACCATACTGCTAAATTCAGACTCAGGCCCGCGGAACTCGGGGATATTCGCCTTGATATATCTGTGAATGATAAGAATGTGAAGGCACACATAGTTGTTGAGAATGAGGATGTTAAAAAGATGTTAGAATCGAGTTTTAATCAACTACGGGACGAATTAAAGTAGAGCAGTTTAAAGTAGAAGTCAACAGCAATGGATTCAAAGATAATTTTAAGTCAGCGTATAACAGGGAAGAAAATAGTGGAAGACAGTGGGGAAATATGTTATCAGGTGAAAAAGGTTCTGACAAGGATCAACTGACATCCATCCCGATAGCAATGGTTAGTGGGGGCAGGGGAAGCATAAGCATATTTGCGTGAAAAATGAAAAAGAGGGGAAAACATTAAACCACAGAGCACGCAGAGGGGAAAATAAATTATAAAACATAGAAACCTCAGGTAGTTTTCTGCGTTCTTAAGTAGTAAATTTGTTGATTAAAATAATGTATCTTATTCACTTAATGAGGGCACAGAGAAAAGCAGTTTTTTGTTTGATTTATAATATCTTTCTCTGTGTTCTCTGTGGTTAGATTTTGACAACACGTAAAAGGGGGATGGACATGATTACTTCAGTAAACAAGTTGAATAATTATACAACGGATACCACACCGAGGGTTATTAAGAAGACCCTTGGAAAAGATGATTTCTTAAAACTGCTTGTAACACAGATGCAATTTCAGGACCCGTTAAAGCCTATGGATAATACTGAGCTTACAGCACAGCTTACTCAATTTTCAAGCCTTGATCAGCTTACCTCAATAAACGACAATATAACGAAGATGTCTGATAATCAGGGAGGCTTAAACGATGTACAGTCTGTCAATTTCATAGGAAAGGAGATAACTGCGAAAGGGAATAAGGTTTATATCAGTAAGGATGTATCCCCTTCACCTATCGGCTATACCCTCAATAATGGGGTCACTTCATTGGATGTTAGTATATCTGATAAAGATGGAAAGGTTATCAGGACTATAAACATCGGACAACAGGATGCAGGTAATCAGAGCTTCACCTGGGATGGAAAGAACTCAACAGGAAACCAAGAAGCAGAAGGAGAATATACCTTCTCTATTTCTTCAAAAGATATAAATGGAAATTCAATTGATA
>JAHFER010000059.1 GCA_023248365.1 Nitrospirota bacterium | reverse complement strand
TGTTTGCAATAGCAGACGCTATCATTACTCCGTGCAGAGGTGAGAGAGTTACATCTCCAAAACCTGCTGCTGTTTTTGCAATACTTGATTCTGTATTATCAGCATGTATTCTGCTTGTCTGTACAGGAAGTTCAAAATCAAGAGGTTTGTTAAATCCGAATTTTTCTGCATAATGGTTAAGGTCCCATGAACTTAGCCATCTGAGCGCTACCTTTGCAAATGCAACATTGCAGGATTTCGCCAGGGCATCCGCTAATGTTATCTTGTTTTTATCCCTTCGTGGATTATCCTTCCAGTTTCTGGGGGTTAGTGAGTAGAATGCGCCGCTGAAATTTATTACTGTATCAGGGTCTGCCTTACCTTTTTCAAGCGCTGCGGCCCCTGTAATCAATTTGAATATTGAGGCCGCAGGATAGGTTGCCCTCAGTGCAAGGTGTTGGGCAGGGTGCGGGGAGGTTGTGCTTCCTTCAGAATATTCTACCATTGCCAGTACCCTGCCGGTCTTTGGATTTATTGCTACAAATGCCCCGTAAGGTACCTGAAATTTTTGAAAGAGTGCTGTCATCTTTTCCTGCAACACAGGATCAATTGTATAGGTGACCTCGCCGTCTTTGCCGAATTTGCTTATATATTTGTCGTCGTTCTTTTCTTCTAAAGATGGTAATATTGAACCATCCATGTGGATGTCATGGCCGTCAAATTTGATGCGTAAGTTATTTTCTTCTATTGTGTAATTAAGCTTTTGTGAAGGGTTCGTAGATGTGCTTAAGAATGGTGAACCGGCTGCAAAGAGTATAATGGAAAATGCAAATAATAATATAAATGCAGTCTTCCCTGTAAACCGTCTACCTTCTTTTTTTTGTTTGATCTGATATTGACGCCATTTCTGTCCCACCAGTACCTCCTTTGTTTACAATCTGTTCATTGCTAACTGTATTAATGTGCCTACAATAAACCGTTTTAAAAACATGATTATTAATATCGCAATCATGGGTGATAAGTCTAAGCCCATCTTCCACGCAGGGATCAATCTTCTTAAAGGTTCGAGAACAGGTTCTGTTATTTTGTAAAGAAACTGTACAATACCATTATAGGGGTCCGGATTTACCCATGAAATAAGGGCACGGGCTATGATTATATACATGTAGAATGTAAGTATGTAATCAACGATTTCGGCTATAGCAGACAAAAAGTTAGCAAAAACAAACATCTATTCCCCTTTCTCAATCTCTTTAGCTCTTCTTGTTGCATGTTCCACAGCACTCATAAGGGCCGCACGTATACCTGCGCTCTCCAGTCTGTAAAGTCCCTCTATTGTCGTTCCGCCCGGGGATGTTACCTTGTCTCTCAAGCTTCCGGTATGTTCACCTGTTTCAAGAACCATCCTTGCAGCGCCAAGAACCGTCTGCGCCGCTAACAGCGTGGCTGTATTTCTTGGCAGACCAGCCTTTACCCCGCCGTCAGAAAGCGCTTCAATAATAGTAAATATATAAGCCGGCCCGCTGCCACTCAGTCCTGTTACAGCATTCAGGTATTCTTCATTAATGATGATGGCCTTGCCCACAGAATCGAAGACCTTTTTTATGACGCTCAGGTCTTCATCTTTGACGCCAGGTCCCGGAGAGATTGCAGTCATTCCTTCCTTTACAACTACCGGAGTATTCGGCATAACCCGTATAATGGGCACATCTTTATTTAACCATTCCTGAATCCTGTTAATTGATACCCCTGCTGCAATAGAGACTATTACATTTGATTTGTCTAATGAGCCTGATATCTCTTCAAGCAGGGCTTTCATCGCGCCTGGTTTAACAGCAATAATTATAAATCTGGAGGAGGTACATGCTTCAATATTATTATTTGTTGTCTCTATTCCGAATTTTGCCCTTGCACCCGCAAGCCTGTCTTCAGATATATCTGAGACTACAATATCATCCTTCTTATATAACCTTGCAGAAAGTATGCCACTTAAAAGTGCATCTCCCATATTGCCTGTTCCGAGTATGCAGAGCTTTTTATTTTTTTTCATTCGTAAACACCTTTTAAACCACAGAGGCACAGAGACACAGAGATATTAAATATCTTATTTCTTTTACTCTGTGCCTCAGTGTCTCTGTGGTTAATTTAATTTCTTTCTCCAAATATCGCCGAACCTATTCTCACCAATGTAGCGCCTTCTTCTATTCCAACTCCAAAGTCATTGCTCATGCCCATGGATAATTGTCCAAAATCAGAATAACATATTCCGAGTCTTTTAATCTCATCCCTGATTTCCCGCAGTTTACTGAAATGCGGTCTTGAGTCTTCAGGGGTTTCTGAATAAGGCGCTATGGTCATCAGTCCTCTTAGAGCCAAATTTCCTAACTTTGAGACAGCCTCCACAGTCTTAATTACTTCATTGGGCGCAATACCAAATTTCCTCTCTTCTCCTGATACATTAACTTCAAGCAGAATATTTTGTACGATTCCTCTTGTATTTGCCCTTTGATTCACCTCCTCTGATAGTTTTAAGCTGTCTATAGAGTGAATCAAATCAACCTCTCCAACGATATATTTTACCTTGTTGCTCTGTAAGTGGCCTATAAAGTGCCAGGATATTCCCACTCCTGCCCCTTCTATCTTAGGCAATAACTCCTGTACCTTGTTTTCACCGAAGATCCTGATTCCTGCGTCAATAGCCTCTTTAATCCTGTCTATACTAAAACCCTTTGATACTGCTACAAGTGTGATATCCTCCGGATTCCTCCCTGCACGATGCGCCGCATCAGCAATCCTCTTTTCCACATCTCTTAACCGCTCTGCAATACTCATGGCCGATTATTTTTATATGTAAGTTATTTCCTTTTCCTTAGTGGACGCTCAAAAATGCCCAGGTGCAAGGAAGGGCGAGGATTTGGGCCGAGGCGTACTTCCTGTACGTTGAGGCTCAAATCCGCAGCCCTGACGCCGCACGACCCGTTGCAATTGCCTTCGGCGCAACAGGTACCCCGCGTTTTTCAGCGTCCACAATTATTATGCCGCTTATTATCCTTCCTGCTCCAATCCCGTCCCTCCTATAAGAGGGGAACAGCTCTTCGTTACATGAGGTACACTGCCCCAGATCGAATATATTTTTTCTCAATAAGCCTGCATCTTCAAGCTGTGATATATTAAGTCCGGAAATATCGAACTTATGTTTACCGTCTTCCGATGGTTTTAAATATCTGCTCCATGCCGGGTTAATCTCTTTCAATGGTTCTGTAACGATATCTCCAACAGTATAGCAGCACTGTCCAATCACAGGGCCAATGCCTGCTATAATATCTTCCGGCTTGCAGTTAAAAAGTTCTACCATCTGATGAACAGCCTTTGATAATATAGATTGCATAGTCCCCCTCCAGCCTGCATGTACTGCTGCAATGACCGATTGTACAGGGTCAAACAGCAGTGCAGGGAGACAGTCAGCGCTTACAACACCTATTCCAATATTTTTTTGATTTGTAATTATTGCATCACACTGATTTTGTGCTGTGTTTTTTACAAAGGTTTCTATATCATCCACTGGTTTATCAACAACAAGTATATCATCTCCGTGAACCTGCTTTGCCAATACAAAAGCCCTTTGATTACTGAAAGGTATTTGAGAACCCTCATTGGATTCTCTGTTAAATTTCTTAGTTGTGAAAAAGTGTTTTACACCTTCTTTTTCAAGCTCAGGTAAAGAGAGATATCTCATGTCATTAACGTCCTGTTAAAGTGTCTGAATTCATGTTTGGTTTATCTTTTTCTTAAAAAAGCCGGCATATCCCAGTCATCATCTTCTACTTTTAATGCATCATTTCTGTATTCATGGTTACCGGACTTCCTTAAAAACGCGGGCTTATCCATCTCTGTCTCATAAGAATCAGGAGCATTGACAAGCCTGAGCTGTTTTACTGCACTGGCAACGGGCATTGCCGTATCATTAAACCCTGTTGCAATAACAGTAACAGTTACCCTGTCTCCTAATGTTTCATCTATTACGCAACCTAATATTACATGGGCATCCTCATCCACTGCCTTCTGAATAATTGACGAGGCCTCAGACATTTCATGAAGGGAAAGGTCTGCACCGCCGGAGATATTTATTAAAATCCCCTTTGCGCCTTCTATTGAATTTTCTTCCAGCAGGGGGCTTGCTATAGCCCTCTTTACTGCCTCCATGGCCCTGCCTTCACCTGAACCTGACCCCATGCCCATAACCGCACGGCCGGTAAAGCTCATGATTGTTCGTATATCAGCAAAGTCTACATTAATATAACCCGGTCTTGTAATAATATCAGATATTCCCTGAACCGCCTGTCTTAAAACGTCATCAGCGAGTTTAAATGCCTCAGTAGCCGGGGTGCTCTTTTCAACCATAGTTCTGACCCGTTCGTTAGGGATGACAATCACCGTATCCGCATATTTTTTCAGTTCATCAAGTCCTCTTTCTGCATAGGCAATCCTCTTGCCCATCTCATAGAGAAATGGCTTTGTAACAACCGCAACAGTCAGCGCTCCAAGACTTTTGGCAATATCAGCGATAACCGGCGCCGCCCCGGTTCCGGTTCCACCGCCCATTCCGGCAGTAACAAATACCATATCTGTATCAGCAAGTATCTCCCTGAGAAGTTCCTCGTCTTCCAGAGCGGCCTCTCTTCCTACATCAGGATTGGCCCCTGCGCCAAGCCCTTTTGTCAGTTTGTTCCCTATCTGTACTTTGGTAAGGGCCTTTGAAAGCCGGAGTGCCTGCACATCAGTGTTTATCGCAATAAACTCTACACCTGCCAGATTTGCTGATATCATATTGTTTACTGCATTACTGCCGCATCCGCCTATTCCCACAACCTTAATCTTTGCCCCGCCTTCAATAATTTCTTCTAATTCAAACATTGTTTTTCCTCCTTATAGAAAATGTGGAATTCTTTTAAAAGACTCCCCCAAACCAGCCTTTCATCTTTTGAAAGATATTATCAAATCCATACCCGGCTTTAACTGATTTATCTGCTATCCCCTGTTGTTGCAATGCACATAGGAGAATACCTATACCTGAAGAATGCATCGGGTGATTGTAACTTTCAGGGATACCTTTTCTGTTGGTAGGTACCCCAATCCTCACAGGCATCCCTGTTATCTTTTCTGCTACATCCACCATCCCTTCCATAATACTGCTTCCACCTGTAATAACGATACCGGAAGACAACATATCTATGTAATCAATCTTCTTCAATTCTTTTAATGCTATAGAAAATATCTCTTCAGCCCTGGGTTCGATTATCTCTGAGATATTCTGCCTTGAGACAAACCGTGGAGGTCTTCCTCCAATACTGGAAATTTCAATAGGTTCACCTTCTTTCGCGCGGGAGGTTAGTGCGCATCCATATTCAACCTTGAGCCGTTCTGCTTCTACAGTAGTAGTCCTGAGTCCAATTGCCAGGTCGTTAGTCACATTGATTCCGCCGATTCCTACGACCGCAGTGTGACATACAGACCCATTTATAAATATTGCCACATCAGTTGTCCCGCCCCCGATGTCTATCAGGGCAACTCCGAGGTCCTTTTCATCCTGAGTCAGCACTGCCTCGCTTGAGGCAAGCGGCTGGAGGATAATATCTGCAACCTCAAGTCCGGCCTTATTAATACTCTTTACAATGTTTTGAATCGAGGTAGATGCGCCTGTTATAATGTGAACCTGCACCTCAAGACGTACTCCTGATATGCCAAGAGGGTTTTTAATGCCGCTCTGGCCGTCTATTATAAATTCCTGAGGTATAACATGCAGGATCTCCCTGTCCGGCGGTATAGCAACGGCCCTGGCAGCCTCAATAGCCCTTTCTATATCTGCCATGGTGACTTCCTGGTCTTTAATCCCTATAACACCTTTACTGTTTATGCCGCTGATATGACTGCCTGTAATACCCGTATGAACACTCTTAATTTTGATCCCTGTCTTTTTTTCTGCCTCCTGTACGGCCTTCATTATGGAATCAACCGTATCCTCAATATTTACCACAGCCCCTTTCCTCAACCCTTTTGAAGGGCTTGTGCCGGTGCCGAGTATATTTATATTGTTCTCAGCTGCAGGTTCTGCTGCCAGCACACATATCTTTGTGGTCCCAATGTCCAATCCAACCACTACGCTGTCTTTTTTAGCCATTACTATCCCCCGTTTTCTAAACCACAGAGTACACAGAGAAAATTTTTAATACTATAAAACCATAGTAAATTCCATTATTCCTCTGTGTGCTCTGTGGTGAATCGTCTTTTTTTGTATTACTATGTTCCGGAACCCCTGACAATCACCTGGTTCTCAAACCTTAAATCTATTTCTTTAAACGAACCTTTATCTTTAATATTTTTTGCCAGTTCATAAAACCGTTTAAGCTTCTCTTTATATCTCCCTTTTCCAAGTCTTATACTGTAGTCCGTCAGATGAAGGGTTATCTGAGCCCTCTCTCCTACCTCTATACCTGAAGACGATATATCTACCCATGGAATTGCTGTGAGTTCTCTCTTAACCTCAAGAGCAGACTGAATTCCTTCTGCAGATATCTTTTCTCCTGTCTTTATCCCGGTCAAAGATACACCATACACCACAGGAAGGCTTAGCAGGCTTGCTGGTTTTTCTCCTAAAAGTATACCTTCTTCATCAGCAAGATAGAGCTTGCCGCTGCTGCTTACATATAAAGCAGGTATCCTTTCAAGGATATTTACCTGGATTGAGGAGGGGAGTTCCCTCTTCACTGTTACATCCTTTATCCACGGATGTTCTTTTAATCTGAGCACAAGTGTTTTAAGGCCTGCCTTAAAAATATTAGTGCCCTTTAACTCATTCAGATAGGGTGAAAGCTCTTCTTCAGTGAGAAATTTATTGCCGGTGACTGTTACTGTCTTTATTTTTAAATAATCTCCCGGAAAATTAACCGGAAATATTGACATATTATCTATATGTCCTGCAAAAGACAGCCTGCTATGAGCCAATGCAATTGTTTTATCTGCAAGATACAAGGCAGGGACTATAGCCAGAACAATGATTACAAGTTTTGCATACCTTTTAAGTCCGGCAGACAGGCCTTTCCTGTTTCTGAATTTAGGCTTACTCCCCTGTGACTTTTTGTTTGGTTTATATTTATAAAAATACATTTTTAAGTTTTAGCTATTTCTTTACAAACGCTGATGAAAGTATCATTTCAACAAGTTCATCATATCCGATACCTGCCTCTTTTGCAGCCATCGGGAGAAGACTTGTCTCTGTCATTCCAGGTAAAGTGTTTACCTCCAGGACATAAGGATTTCCCTCAGTGTCAACCCTGAAATCCACACGGGAGACGTAACAACACCCCAATGAAATATGTGTCTTCAGCGCAATGTCTTTTATCTTTTCAGACACCGATGAAGAAAGCCTTGCCGGAACTATATAATCCGCCATCCCCTTTGAGGTCTTGGTTGTGAAGTCATAGAAGCCGCTCCTGGGATTAATCTCAACAAGCGGCAGTGACTTGTTATCAAGGATACCTGCGGTAACTTCAGTACCGCTGATATATTCTTCAATGATTACCTTGTCTCCGTAATTTAGCGCCATTTCCAGGGCCGTGTGTAAGTCCTCTTTCTTTGAGACTATGCTGATTCCTATAGTAGATCCCTCGCGGCAGGGTTTTACCACTACGGGATATTTAAGTGAACCCGAATCTATCTCTGTCCCCTTTTTATACACAGAGAATTCCGGCGTTGGTATACTGTAATATTCAAACATCTTTTTTGAAAGCAGTTTATCCATACAGATTGCGCTTGCTGCCAGACCTGAACCAGTATAGGGAATCCCCATAATTTCGAGTAACCCCTGAACACATCCGTCCTCTCCATACCTGCCGTGGAGGGCAATGAATGCTGCCTCAATGCACCACTCATCAATTTTTGCAGGAAGGTCAATGCCCATATCTACAGGAACAACTTCGTAGCCCCGCCTCTTCAGTGAAGATGCAACAAGGTTTCCTGATTTAAGGGATATATCCCTCTCTGAGGATATTCCTCCCATAAGAACCCCGATTCGCTTTTCTGTAATCATTTCCCTACGATCCTCACCTCTAACTCGAGGGTAATTCCTTTCTCTTTTTCCACTCTGCTGCCTATCTGTCTTATAAGAGATATAACATCCCTTGCATTTGCAGTTCCATTATTTACTATAAAATTTGTATGTTTCTCCGAGACGATTGCCCCGCCTGCCTTAGCGCCGCGCATTCCGATGGAGTCAATCAATTTCCATGCAGCTGTTCTTTCCGGATTCTTAAAAATTGAGCCGGCATTAGGCTTGTTTAGCGGCTGGGAATCTTTCTTCAGAAGAAGGTTATTACTGATTGCGGCTTTTATTTTTGACTGATCGCTCTTTTTTAGTTTTAGTACTGCACCTGCAACTGCGACGCCATGTATATGTGCACATCTGTATTGAAAGAGGATCTCTTTTGCAGGAAGATCATTTATATTGCCTGTCCTGTCAATTATACGGACTGTCTCTAAAACGTCTTT
>JAHFER010000058.1 GCA_023248365.1 Nitrospirota bacterium | reverse complement strand
GTAGCAGATGGGCTTTTTACGAAGCCGTCTATGTCCCCATCGTCTAGCTCGGCTTAGGACATCGCCCTTTCACGGCGGTAACAGGGGTTCAAATCCCCTTGGGGACACCAATAAAATCAGGCTGTTAAAACGATTAACAGTTTCTTCATAACCCCAACTATAACAGAGATGATCCTTGATGATAAAAGGCGGTTAAATTTTATCAGGAAGTATATGATGAGAAAGGTAATTTAACAGAAGTTCATGAAAAATTCCCTGTGGACAAAGGACATAGGAAATTATGAGGAGGAAAAGACAATGATCCTGACAAGAGAATTGATAGCAGAGATGCTAATGAAATACATAAACAGAGAAATAGATTTATCAAGCCTTGTAAGCTGGGCAGAGGATATGTTAAGAGAAGCGGATTTTGAGGGTAGGAGTTTTGAACTTATACGGGAAATTCTTTCTAACATAGGACTTGCAGATGTGCGGGAATTTGGTCTTACCTGGGATGATTGTTACGAACTCCTTCATAAACTCGGTTATGATGTAAAGGTAAGTTACGAAAGGTAGTATAATTATTTCCACTGCCTCTAAAGTGTCTCTGAATTTATCCTTAATCACCTTCCTTTTTTAACCTTCTACTCCATGAAGGAGGAATTATGTTTTTTAATCCCTTTACGCTCTCATGGCGGCAACACGGGTTCGAATCCCTGGGACTATCAATGAAATCAAACAAAAGTCTTATCGAAGGCTTAGCCGGTCTTCTTTGCCTGAAGTTTGATAATCAATCTGCTGTCAAGTGCATCTGCTATCTTTTTGAGGGTGGTTAATTTAGGTAGCCCATGACTAAGGTTTTCAATCCTTGCAATTGTAGATTGTGGAACCCCTGCCTTTACTGCAATCTCTTTCTGACTCATTTTCTTTTTAAGTCTCTGGTCAATGATACTTTTTATTAACTCATATTCAGGTAATAACTTTTCATATTCTTCTTTAACAGCCTTATCTTTTAACAGCTCTTTTCTGTGTGTCTTATAGTTCATGCTGATAACTCCTTTCGTATTAAATAATCTTTTATCCTTTTTTCTGCAATTTCAATTTCTCTTGCCGGTGTCTTCTGTGTCTTTTTAGTAAATCCATGTAGCAGGATCAGGGTCTTACCTGTAAAGACGAAATATATAATCCTGTGGATATTTGATTTATCCTTAATCCTTATCTCAAAAAGTTTCTTCTTACCTGTGATTGCCTTTATATATGGTTCTCTTACCTGGATACCGTATTGCTCTAATAAGTCCGTTATCATAATATATTTAGCCTTGCCTTCAGATGTAAGGTCATCAATAAAATCCTTTACAGGGCATTTATCATTTTCGGAAACATAGTATTCAATAATCCATTTCATAAGTTATCTAACAATAGCATACATGCTATATTTTGACAATAGTGTCAAGCCAATTTATAAATGTCCGGTTTCGATGGTGACAGGAATTTTAATTTTAAGTTCAATAGCCCTTATGGTATATTAGCTTTAAATAACAATTAGAAAATCTAAAAGATGCACTCACATATGCGGAGCAGGATTTAAAAGACAGGTGGGAGTGGTATAAAGAGAGGTTTAAGAGGGGGGATAAAATAATGACAAAGAAAGAACACATTGAAAGAAATATTGGAATGACCTTTGATTTTATAAAACAGTTGATTGATCATCCTGAGGCGATAGAATCTATACCTGATGGCGCAGAGCTTGACTTTATAGATAAAGAAATGCCTTTCAGGGTAAAAGAAGAGATGGAAGAAGAAAGGGTGGTAAGGTATAAGGTCGGGCATGTCTTTGAGCCAATTAAAAAGTAAATTTTACTGTGCTAATAGGGTCGCCGCTGTTGCCTTGCTAAATGCTCCATTCTCTTTCTGAGATAATGTCTAAAAGGTCTTTAATATAATCTTAGCTACTGGTCTTCCTTTTCCCACTGTAAGTATATATATCAAATAATTTTCTTTAATCCTGCTGGGGGCTGTTCCCTTTATTGTGTCTATGTTATATTACTTAGCGAACTGGAAGCTGTTATTATGAAAAATGTCTGATATAAGAATTTCCGCTCTAAAAAACGTTAAACGTATCGTTATAAAGATCGGGAGCAGGGTGCTTGCTTCTACAGGGAGTGGTCTGAATTCAAGGCGTATTAAAAGGATTGCACGTGAGATTGTGGAATTACATCAAAAGGGGTTTGAAATAGTTATTGTATCTTCCGGCGCTGTTGTGGCCGGGATGAAAGAGCTTGGTCTTACAAAAAAACCACGAGAGATTCCTCTTAAACAGGCTGCTGCTTCTATTGGTCAGAGTAAATTGATTCAGATGTATGAGAGGATGTTCAGGGAGTTTGACATTAAAGTTGCTCAGATACTTCTGACCCGTGATGATATTGCTGACAGGAAGAGATTTCTTAATTCAAGGAATACACTGCTCACTTTGCTGTCGTATAAGGTTGTGCCGGTAATAAATGAAAATGATACTGTTGCAGTGGATGAGATAAAGTTTGGGGATAATGATCTGTTGTCCGGTCTTGTTACTAATGTGGTAGATGCGGACCTTCTGATAATTCTGTCTGATATAGATGGTTTATTTACGGCGAATCCCACTTTGAACAAAGAGGCAGTTCTGATACCAATAGTTGAAGAGATAGACAGGCATATTGAGGAGATTGCCGGCGGCTCAACTACAATCGAAGGTACCGGCGGTATGACCTCCAAGGTTGAAGCTGCTAAAAGGGTTTCAGAATATGGTATACCCACGATAATCATGAATGGAAATGTCCCTGGTCTGTTGAGGCGGGTGTTGGATGGTTATGAGACAGGGACTCTATTTCTACCAAAGAAATCCCGTCTTACAAGCAGAAAACACTGGATCGCCCATGCCCTTCCGACAAACGGCCGTCTTATACTGGACAGTGGTGCAATGGATGCCTTGTTGAAAAGGGGGAAGAGCCTTCTGCCTTCCGGTATAACAAGCATCGTGGGAGAATTTGAGGCGGGTGATGCGGTTACTTGTGAAGATGATGCAGGAAAGGTATTTGCCAAAGGTCTGACCAATTATAATTCAAAAGAGCTGAAAAGGATTAAAGGGAACAAAACCAGTGAAATCGTGGCAATTTTGGGATATAAAGATTATGATGAGGTGATACACAGGGATAATATGGTGATAGTAAATAGTAAGTAGAAGTAAGAAGTTACAGGCAAGAAGTAAGATAGTACAACAGGAGGAAGTTATGGATTTTAAGAGTTATATTGAGGAGAAAGGTAAGAAGGCTAAGGAGGGGGCGAGGAGGCTGGCAAGTACTTCGACGCGAGTAAAGGATAGCGCACTTTTGGCAATGGCTGATGCACTTGAAAGAGAATCACCGGCATTGATAGAAGAGAATCAGAAAGATCTTGAGACTGCAAAAGAAAAGTCACTTTCTTCTTCGTTGATAGACAGGCTTACCCTGAATGAAAATAGGATAAAGGAGATGGCGAAGGGGTTGAGGGATATTGTTGCACTTCCTGATCCTGTTGGAGAGATTACACGTATGCGGCAGAGGCCGAACGGGATGCAGGTGGGAAGGAAAAGGGTTCCAATCGGAGTTATTGGTATTATCTATGAATCAAGGCCGAATGTTACAGCAGACTCTGCGGCCCTGTGTATAAAGTCCGGGAACGGTGTGTTTTTGCGAGGCGGTTCAGAGGCCATCAATTCCAATAAGGCTATAGCTGAAATCCTTATTGAGGCCGGCTTAAAGGCAGGGCTTCCTGATGGAGCTATAACCATGGTGGATGTAGTTGATCGTCAGGCTGTTATGGAAATGTTGAAGTTAGATAAATATATAGACCTGATTATTCCACGCGGCGGCGAAGAACTTATAAAAACTGTTTCTGCAAATTCTACAATACCTGTTATAAAACATGACAGGGGGCTTTGTCATACTTATGTAGATGAAGATGCGGATATTAAGATGGCTGAGGATATTTGTTTTAATGCAAAGGTTCAGCGTCCGGGGACATGTAATGCAATGGAAACCATGCTGGTTCACAAGGGTGTCGCATCAGCCTTTCTCCCGGGGATGATTAAGAGATTACAGCAGGCAGGGGTTGAGATTCGCGGATGTCAGAAGGTATTGGCTATTGATTCCTCTGTTAAATCTGCAACAGAAGAGGACTGGAATACAGAGCACCTTGATCTTATCCTGAATGTAAAGATCGTTGATGATATGGAAGAGGCATTAAGGCATATAGAGAGATTCAGCTCACAGCACTCCGAGGCAATAGTTACAAATAATCATCAGCGGGCAATGAGATTCCTCAAAGAGGTTGATGCCGCGGCTGTTTTTGTTAATGCATCTACCAGGCTTCATGACGGAGGAGAGTTCGGTTTGGGCGCTGAAATAGGCATAAGTACAACGCGGATACATGCAAGAGGTCCAATGGGGCTTGAAGAACTCACATCTGCGAAGTTTATTATTTTAGGGGACGGACAGGTGCGTGAGTAAGATAACCTGGGAAATCCAACAGTAAAACCACAGAGAACACAGGTAAAGATATTATAACTCAAAGTAAAAACTGCTTTTCTCTGTGCAATCATTGACTGAATGAGATACATTATGTTAATCAACAAATTTAATACTTGAGAACACAGAGGTATACCTGAATTTACTATGTTTCTTAGTATTAAATTTTGGCTTGACACATTTCTAAATTGGCTTGACTATTTGATATTATCTTTAGTATGTTATTGTTGAACATAGAATAAGTATAAAAATAAATGTGTTATGCAGTATCAAAAGATAAAATGACCAATCCTTACAAACATTCTGGTCCTCCTAAAATGCTCTCTTCTGTTGTCTGCTATGCAGATATTTTGGGCTATTCACGTCTTAGCAAAGAAGCTATTAAATCAGGAAACGGCCTTCAGTTCCTTCATAGCTTACGTGACGCCTTGTCCAATGCCTATGTACGTATTCGGACGCATTCAAAAGGGTACAGCGGCGATTCATCTTTTGTTGTAAAGGTTTTCACTGACAATATTGTTGTCGGTTATCCCTTGCATAGGCATGGCCGAGGTGATGGCGAATGGGAGCTTGCTGATATTCTAAGCACTTTTTCTGAATTCCAAGTTGGACTTGCCGTGAAAGGTTTTTTCCTTAGGGGTGGAATCGCATTCGGAGAACACTACTAATCCTGATGCTGACGAAATATATGCTGCTGCAACTGAAGAAGCACAAAAACTATTCGATTATAGAATTGATATAGAGTCATTGGCAGCAACACCATGCCGTATGAAGCTCACTCCCATCAACTTAAGACGACATGAATGAATAGAACTGCACAACACAACAGGGTCAACCAGACGGGGAGACCTGCAGTGACCTGATGGGTAAGTTTCTTGGCGCCGCTGGTTACCATGACTGTTATACGATATAATAAAATATAAGATTGGAGGGGTTGTGGAAAACCCTAAAGAGTCTATAATTATATGGTCTGATTATCTGAAATATAGAACCGAATTAAGGGGATTTGAACTTTCAAAGATTGAAAATATATTATGGTATTCAGGAGAAAAGTACTTTGACACCATATCCCACCGTATGATTGTAGTAGGCAAGCATGATGATAGACTGGTCATAATTCCCTATGAGAAACATGGGATTGAGATAACACCAGTCACAATTCATGCAACCACACGTCAACAAATTAATTTTCGACTTAAAACTGGGAGGTTTGTATATGAATAAAACAAGGATGACATATTTTAAAGAGGAAGACATTCTGCATATAGTTATTTCCAACGAAAAAGAAGCCAACAGTATTGAGTTAAGCCCAAATATTACGGCTGAGATAGATGAGAAAGGCGAATTGATAGGCATAGAGATATTAGATGCTAGTTCCTTTATCCGCGATTCTATATTAGAATCATCTCAAGCTAAAATACTTGAATTTAAAAAAGCCGGATAAAAAATCGATCCAGCGGATAGTGAAAAAAACACCACTACCGCTGATTTAGGTCGTTTAGGATGCATGATGAGACAGGTTGCAACATTAATCGTGGTCATATGTCTTGCTATCGTTAGTTGCGCCAAACACGTTTCTGCTCCCAAAGATGTCGAGGAGTACGATGCTCTCGCTACGGTAACAAACATTTTTCTCTGTGTGCTCTGTGGTTAATTGCATTTTCGGAGATAGAAAGGTTTTTGAATTGCAGAAAATAGGTCTTTTCGGCGGGACATTTAATCCGGTTCATCTTGGGCATCTCAGTATTGCCTGTGAAGTCAGGGAGCGGTTATCCCTTGACAGTGTAATATTTATCCCGACAGGCACTCCACCGCATAAGGTAAAGACGGATCTTATAGCGCCTGAGCATCGTCTTCGGATGGTTGAGCTTGCCATTGCTCCGTACGGATTTTTTACCGCGTCTTCCATAGAGACAGAGCGAAAAGGTTTATCATATTCAATAGACACTGTAACAGCGCTGAAAAAGGAGATGGGCGAGGAAACAGAATTTTACTTTATTATCGGTATTGATGCCTTTGTTGAGATTAATACATGGAAGAATGCTGATGAACTCCTGACCATGTGTAATTTCGTGGTTATACCAAGACCGGGACACAGATTTGCTGATTTGAAAAATGTTCATATCCCTCTGATAAAAAAACTGCCGGCAGATGAGCTTGGGAAAATAGACAGTGGAGAGACATCAAGTCTGTCTTTTCCCCTGTCCGGGAATTATTACCTATTGCTTGAGAAGATAACACTGTGTGACATATCATCTACTGAATTAAGAAAACTTATTCGTGATGGGCAAGAGGTTAAAAACCTGTTGCCTGATTCTGTTATGTCATATATAATGAGACAAAGGTTATATCTAATTGATAAAAAAGAAAACATTACTAAAAGGTAAAAAGAAGGCGGTATTGGCCGCAAGATGTCTTGAAAACAAGAAGGCCATAGATATTCTTCTGCTGGATGTATCTGGTATAACACCTATTGCAGATTATTTTGTTATTGCCACAGGCGAGTCAAAGCGTCAGATAAAGGCATGTTCAGACCATGTAGATGAAGCATTGTCATCTACGGGTGTGAAGGATCACAGGCTTGAAGGTATTTCTAATCTTGAATGGGTCTTAATGGACTATGGAGATCTGATAGTGCATATCTTTGATAAAGAGGCACGCATACATTACGGATTAGAAAGGCTATGGGGTGATGCGCCTAAGGTAGATTTTAAGGTGAAGAAAAGAAAGACTGTCAAAGATGAAGGAACTGAGCAGAAGTCAGAGGTCAAAAGCAAGAAGCAAGAAGCAAGAAATAAGAAATAAGAAATAAGATCAAGAGGGAAAGATTATGCGCTACCTTATCGGGTTATTGGGTATATTTGCTCTAATCATTATAGTGTACTTCGACCGTCTTAATCCGTCACCTATTACCTTAAATCTTAGTTTAAAATCATCTTATTCAATTTCAACAGTAGGTTTCTTTCTGTTTTCTTTTGCCCTGGGGGCCTTTATTGTTATAGTCTTTACCCTCCTCAGAGATGCAAAAAACATATTTCAGAATTGGAGAAGCAAACAGAAAGACCGCTTGGATGCAAGGGTTCAGGAGATATTCTCAAAAGGCCTCTACGCCTATCTTTCAGGAAAATACGATCAGTCCATCTCCTTCTTTCGTGAAATCATGAAAATAGAGCCGAACCATTTTAACACCCTTTTGAGGCTTGGTGATGCCTATGCTCATGAGCGTAATTATACAGAGGCAATCAGGTATCATAAAAAGGCAAGAAAGACAGATGAAAAAAATTTAGAAGCAATGTTTGCCCTTGTAAATGATTATGTGTTATCAGGGTCTCCAGAAGAAGCTGTATCTGTAATTCAGGAGGTCGTTAAAAAAGATTCCTCTAATGTTGAGGCGCTTGTACGCCTCAGGGATATTTCTATAAAAATGGGGAGATGGGACGGGGCGCATGAGGCCCAGGGCCGCATTGTGAAGTACCGCAGGGATAACAAAGATGATGCAAAGTTGTTAATGGGATTGAGGTATGAGTTTGGCAGATCATTATTTAAGAGAGGCGACAGGAGTAAGAGTAAGAAGCTGTTCAAGGCCATCATAAGGGCAGATCAGGACTTTGTGCCTGCATACATACATCTTGGAGATATCCTTATTGAAGAAGGGGATGGCGCTGAGGCCGCTGAAATATTAGAGAAGGGGTATTATCAGAATAACAATGAGATACTCCTCCATAAATTAGAAGATTACTATTTACAGCAGGGTGAACCTGAGAAGATAATCTGGGTCTACAAAAAAGCAATATCCCTTAAACCGGAGGTCGCCTCGCTCAGGTTCTATCTTGGGAAGCTCTACTACCGTCTTGAGATGCTTGATGAGGCATTTGATGTGTTATCAGAATTGGAAGGCATGGAAAACGGGATGCCTGAGTTGTATAAGCTGTTGGGAAATATCTATGAACGTAAGGAAGACTATGATAATGCAATATCTGAGTTTAAGAAGGCCCTCGGCCTGCGTAAGATGGTTATAGTGCCGTACTACTGTC